>CAYTMB010000155.1:0-5945 GCA_964438465.1 uncultured Rhodovulum sp.
CCCTCGCGCAGGCCGCGGTCGGCGACGCGGATCGAGTCGGTCGGCCACAGCCGCAGCAGCGTCTGCAGGATCGCCGCGCCCGACATGATCAGCTCGCAGCGGTCGCGCCCGAGGCCGGCGTCGTTGCGCCGCCCCTCCGGCCCCAGCTTGAGGAACCGCCGGATCACCGCGTCGATCGCGCCCGCCGACAGGCTCATGCCGTCGACCTTGCGCCGGTCGTAGCGCCGCAGCCCCAGATGCGCCGCCCCGACCGTGGTGACGGTGCCCGAGGTGCCGATCATCTGGAAGCCGCCCGCCGGATCCGTCGCCGGAATGTCGAGATACGGCTTGAAATCGGCGATCTGCTCCTCGAAGTACCAGGACATCAGCGCGAAGCGCGCGCTGTCGTCGGCCACGTCGGCGAAGCGGTCGTGCAGGGTCGCCACCCCCAGCGGCACCGAGATGAAATCGACGATGCGCGCCTTGCCCGGCCCGCCGTTTCCGCCGCCGGCGACCTGCAGGTTGACGATCGCCTGCGCGCGCTCGGCCGGCGCCACGTCGCCGAGGTCGATCCAGACCAGCTCGGTCGAGCCGCCGCCGATGTCGAACACCAGCACCTGGCTCGCCTCCGGCGCCACCAGCGGCGCGCAGGAGATCACCGCCAGCCGGGCCTCCTCCTCGGGGCGGATCAGCTCGAGCTTCAGCCCGGTCTGGCGCGTGACGATCGACAGGAAATGGTCGCCGTTGCGCGCCCGCCGGCAGGCTTCGGTGGCCACCAGCCGGGCGTTCTGCACCCGGTAGCGCCTGAGCTTGCCGGCGCAGATGTCGAGCGCCTCGAGCGTGCGCGCGATCGCGCCCTTCGACAGATGCCCGGTCCGCTCCAGCCCGATCCCGAGCCGCACCGATTTTGCGAAGGCGTCAATGACGCGAAAATGCCCGCCCTCGGGCGTTGCGATCAGCATCCGGCAACTGTTCGTGCCCAGATCGAGGGCGGCGAACAACTCCGGTTCAGCCTGCACAGGCCGACTGCTGTGGCGCAATGGCGCCAAGCCAATAGTACCCTGCGCGGCCTCGGACGAGTCCTGCGCCATGAAAAGCCAACTTGAAGGCTTGCGGGCATATCCCGCAGCTTTTGTTGAACGCTACATGACAGCGCGCAGCAAAGCAACCGACTGGACGCGACCTGGTCTTTCCACTGACTCCGCCCGAATCCGGGCGCCGCGGTCAGGGCTTCCGCTTCTGCAGCGCCTCGGCGACGGCGGCCGCCGTATCGACCACCAGGGATATCGGATCGAGCGAGCTCGCCAGGATCACCGCGCAGGACGGGCATTGATAGGTGACGGCGTTGTACACCGACGAGCAGGACGTCAGCCGCGCCTCGATATGCTCGATCTTGAGATAGGGAACGACTTTGCCGCAGTTCGGGCACCGGCCTGTCGGGATCATGGTCGCCCCAATCGGATTGTCTCCGGCGCGGCCGGCCGGACCAAGCGTTCCGAGGGCTCACGCTCAGTCATAGCGGCACTTGTTCAGCACGACGCCCATCAGCTCGCAGTGCGGGGCGAGTTCCTCTTGACAGCGATCCAGCTCGTCCAGCCGCGATCGCTCGGCCGCGCAGACCAGCAGGACCGCGTCGAGCTGCGGCGCGAAGGCGAGGGCGTCGTCCAGCTCCAGCAGCGGCGGCAGGTCGCAGATGATGACGTCGGGCTCGAACCCGGACCGCAGATCGCGCATCGCCGCGCCCGCCGCGGCGCCGTGCAGGACATTGGCGACGCGCCGTGACTCGCTGGGCGCCCCGACCCCGACGGCCAGCGTCTCCAGCGGACGCACGAGGCTGTCGGCGATGGTCGAGACCCCCGCGAAGGCCTGCGCGATCGGGCTGGCGACCTCGATCCCGAGAGACGCCGACAGCGTCGCGCGATGGAGATCCACGTCGAGGAGCGCTGCGCGCATCGTCCCCGCCCGACCGATGCCGAAACCGAGATTGAGCGCGATCGTGCTCTTGCCGCAGCCCGACGTGGGCGAGGTGACGCCGAGCGTCCGCCAGCCCCGGGCCCTCATCGTCCGCAGGACCTTGCCGCGCAGGCCCGCGAAGGCCGCGGCCTCGGCGGAGTCCTCGTCCGCCACGCGCAGCCGCTCGAGCGCGTCCGGGTCGGGCTCGAACGCCGGCAGGCCGGCCCAGGCCGCGTCCGGGGACGGCCCCGCGGCGTCATCCGCCGATGGCTCGGCGGCTCTGAGGCGCTTCGCCTTCTGAAGCGCCGCATGGACTCGATCCATCCCGACATCTCCGCCACTGGCGTCGGACCGGGCGCGAACGCCGGGCCGGGGCAATTGATATTGGATAATTGCGGATGCTTCTAGCTTTTTGTTTAAAAATTGGCGATACCGTAAGGGGACGCCGTCGACGAGGAAGAGCCATGAACGCGAAGTCCAGCGGTCGCCCGCGCAAGTTCAGCACCCCGAGCCGGGTGGTCACCCTCACGCTTCCCGAAGCCACGCTGGAAAAGCTGACGGCGATCCACACCGACCGCGCCCGTGCGATCGTGCAGGCCGCCGAATTCGCGGTGCCCACCGGCGAGGCCGGCGGGCCGCTGGTCGAGGTCGTCGCGGTCGGCGCGGCGGTCGGAATGCTGACGGTCCCGTTCAGCGCCCGCCTTCAGGAGATCCCCGGGCTCTCGCTCGCGCAGATCGTGCCGAACCGGTACATCATCGTCCTGGCCGAAGGGACCTCCTTCGCGGATGTGGAAGTCGCCCTGACGGACCAGCTCGACCGCACCGACCCCTCCGAGGGGAACGAGCGCCTGATCGCCACCGAGCTGTTGCAGCACCTGCGCAGGCTGCGCCGCTCCGAGCGGATCAACATGGCGGAAGTCATCCTCGTGGCGATGGCCGACTGACACGTCCCGCCGCGCCGCCAGCGCGCCATACAACCCGGCTACTGTTCTCGGCGCCCCTCGGCCTCCGCTCGGGATCGGGACAAACCCCGACCCGATGCGGTCGGCCGGAGGACGCCTCAGGCCGCGCCGCGCCCGTCCGCGGCCGCCGCCAGCGGCGCCGCGTGATAGCCCAGCGCCCGACAGACGTCGAAGGTCAGGTCGGGGTTGTTGAGCGTGTAGACATGCAGGTGCTCGGCGCCCTCGGCGATCAGCGCGTCGGCCTGCTCGCAGGCGATCGACACCGACAGCAGATAGGCCTCGGCCTCGGTCTCGGCCCGGGCGAAGGCCTTGTGCATCCACTCCGGCACCGCCGCCTGGCAGCGTTTCGCGAAATTCACCATCTTGCCGAAGTTCTCCACCGGCAGGATGCCCGGCAGGATCGGCGCCGTGATCCCGGCCGCGGCGCAGGCGTCGCGGAAGCGCAGGAAATCCTCGGTCTCGAAGAAGAACTGGGTGATCGCGTTCGAGGCGCCGGCGTCGAGCTTGCGCTTGAGGTTGTCGATGTCGGCCGCGAGGCTGGCCGCCTCGGGATGCTTCTCGGGATAGGCCGCCACCGAGATCTCGAAATCGCCGATCCCGCGCAGCGCCGCCACCAGCTCGGCCGCGCTGGCGAAGCCGTCGGGATGCGGCTCGAACCGCGCGGCGCCTTTGGGCGGATCGCCGCGCAGCGCCACGATCCGGCGCACCCCGAGCCGGGCGTAGCCGCGCGCGACCTCCAGCGTCTCGTCGCGGCTGGCCCCAACGCAGGTCAGGTGTCCGGCGACGTTGAGCCGCGCGCGCTCGGCGATGGTCTGGATCGCCGCCGCGGTGCGGTCGCGCGTGGTGCCGCCGGCCCCGTAGGTGACCGAGACGAAGCGCGGCGCCAGCGGCGCGAGGCGCTCGACCGACCGCCACAGGCGCAGGCCGGCTTCGGGGCTATGGGGGGGGAAGAATTCAAACGACAGGCCCGGGAGGGCCTTCGAGGTCTTTGTCATGATGCACCGGTCCGAACCGACAATGAAGTTTGCAGAACCGACAATACCGCTGGAAAACCTTCCGGGCAACGAATATCTGCACGCCGCCCCGCAGCGTCGAAACGGAGAGCCGATGCCCCAGGTCACCATCGTCTACTGGCGCGACATTCCCGCCCAGGTCATCGTCGGATCCGGCCGCGGCGCGTCCAAGGTCCAGCTGCCCGTGCGGTTCGAGCAGGCCATCGACCGCTGCGCGATGAAGGTCGGCGCCCACGACGCCGACGCCTATCTCGCCGAATGGCGCCGGGGCGAGCCCTACGGTGTCGAAGGCGAAGCGGCGGATGTCGCTTCCAGCGAAGCGGCGCGGCTCGAAGCGGTGTTCTCTGCGGACGCCATCCGGGCGCTGATCGCGAACGATGGCTGGGCCGAGCCCGGTCCCGCAGACTGATTCCTAAGCCGCCGCCCGATGCGCTGGAGTGACCCGATGGCGAGTATCCTGACCTTCGCGCGCAAGGCGCCCGCTCCGGCTCCGGCCGAGCAGGCCGGCGTGGCGGCGTTCCTCGACGGCTTCTCCATCGAGGTCATGCCGCGGACCGCGGCCAGGATCGCCGATTTCCGCGCGCTCCTGCCGGCTGGGACCCGGGTCTACGTCGCGCATATCGACGGGACCGAGACCACCGACATGGTCGCGACCGTCCGCCGGCTGACCGACGAGGGCTTCGCCGCGATGCCCCACCTCCCCGCCCGCGGCATCGAGAGCCGCGCCGAGCTCGACCGCCGCCTCGGCCTCTACGCCGACGCCGGCGCGCGCGAGGCGCTGGCCATCGCCGGCGGCCTCGACCGCCCGCGCGGCCCCTTCCCCGACACGATGGCGATGCTGGAGACCGGCGCCTTCGACGCCCGCGGCTTCACCCGCATCCACGTCGCCGGCCACCCCGAGGGCAACCGCGACATCGATCCCGCCGGCGGCGAGGAGACGGTGATGGCGGCGCTGCGCGCCAAGTCCGACTTCGCGCGCAAGACCGACGCCGCGATGGCCATCGCCACCCAGTTCGCCTTCGAGGCCGAGCCGATCGTCGCCTGGACCGACCGCCTCCGCGCGAACGGGATCGCCCTGCCCGTGCATGTCGGCATCGCCGGCCCGGCCAAGCTGCAGACCATGATCCGCTTCGCGATGACCTGCGGCGTCGGCGCGTCCCTGCGCGTGCTCCAGCGCCGCGCCGCGGATCTGGCCAACCTGATCCTGCCGTTCGAGCCCAGCGAAATCCTGACCGCCCTCGCCCGGCACAAGGCCGCCCATCCCGATTTCGCCGTCGAGGCCGCGCATTTTTTCCCGCTCGGCGGCATCGGCGCCACCACCGATTTCACCGGAGCCATGACGGCCGCGCCCGCCCGCGCCCGCGCATGACCCGCTTCGCCCTGCTGTTCGACCTCGACGGCACGCTGGTCGACACCGACCACCTGCACCACGCCGCCTTCGAGGCGATCCTCGCGGACTTCGGCCGCGCGCTCAGCTTCGACGACTACCGCGAGCGGATCATGGGCAAACCGAACGTCGAGATCATGGCCTGGCTGCTGCCCGACGCGCCCGGGCGCCACGCCGAGATCGCCGACCGCAAGGAGGCCGCCTACCGCGCCATGCTCGCCGCCCGGATCGAGCCGGTCGCCGGCGCCGCCGCGCTGCTCGACTGGGCCGAGGCCAACGGCGCCGGCCGCGCCGTCGTCACCAACGCGCCGCGGCTGAACGCCGAGGCGGTGCTGGCCGCCGCCGGGCTCGCCGACCGCTTCGACACGCTGGTCATCGCCGAGGAATGCGCGCGCCCCAAGCCCGACCCGCTGCCCTATCGGGAGGCGATGCGCCGCCTCGGCGTCACCCCCTCGCGCGCCGTCGCCTTCGAGGACAGCCGTTCCGGCCTGCGCGCCGCCCGCGGCGCCGGCGTCCATGTGTTCGGCCTCTCGACCGCGCTCCCCGCGGCCGAACTGTTGCAGGCCGGGGCGCATCAGGTCATACCCGACTTCACCGACCCCGCGCTGCGGGCCGCCCTCGACACCCTGAAAGCCCGCGCCGCATGACCCG
>CAYTMB010000156.1:0-5933 GCA_964438465.1 uncultured Rhodovulum sp.
GGCTGTCGCGGTGGATCTGGTCCCAGGAGATGTGGAAGCCCTTCTCGTGCGGCAGGCGTTCGGACATGGTCGATCCCGGTCTTTGGTGGGCCGCGCCCGGAACGCCGGCCGAAGGCCCGGTCCGGCGACGGCCGCGATGGGCCGGGTGGTACACCGCGCGCGCTTCTGCGTCCATCTGTTCGCGCTGCATCGCGATGCGAGTTCGGTTATAATTGGTGGCCGACTCGGATCCGACGAGCCCGGCAAGTGCACCGTCGCTGTCCCCGTGAACTCAGAATAAAGGGAATCTATATGTCTGAGTACACAAAATACATGGATAGATCTTCTGTATGGGGTTACATTTACTGGAAAAAAACACTTGGCGGCCCGATGTCCGCAGCAATCGAAGACTGCTTCAAGGTATGGCTGGTCGACGGCGACCTAGATTTAACTCATGGTGAAGACTGGCCGATATCTCGAAGCTTTGTAACTTACGACATCTCGAACGAGACGGAGTATGTGGTAGCATATTGGGGAGCCCACATCGTCCATCCTCTCCCAGTTTTTCAGTACATAGAGATATTAATTACTGACGAAGAATGGAGCTTTGGCTCAGCTAGTCTTTCAAATGTTCGGCCGAACGTCAGAGTTGTTCCAATTCCGCAGCACCCAACAATTATTCGATTAGGTTCACACGAATTTTTTCTTCATGACAGCCCTGTCAATGAAGTTGTTTTAGATGTCTACGAACGCAATTTCTTTGAAAAGTTACGCTTGCACAACGCAAAGCGAGAAGCGTGACTCTCGTACCAAGATCGCTCACCTTGGCGCCCGCCGGAGGTCACTCCGGTGCCTTGCGTCCGCTCACCACATCGATGTCCGGCGCGTCCTCGGCCTTCATGCCGACGACGTGATAGCCGGCGTCGACGTGATGGGTCTCGCCGGTGACGCCGGAGGAGAGGTCGGACAACAGATACATCGCCGACTTGCCGACGTCGCTCTGGGTGACGTTGCGCCGCAGCGGCGAGTTCAGCTCGTTCCATTTCAGGATGTAGCGGAAATCGCCGATGCCGCTGGCAGCCAGCGTCTTGATCGGACCGGCGGACAGGCCGTTGACCCGGACGCCGTCCGGCCCGAGGTCCATCGCCATGTATTTCACGCTCGCCTCCAGCGCCGCCTTGGCCACGCCCATGACGTTGTAATGCGGCATCACCTTCTCGGCGCCGTAGTAGGTCAGCGTCAGGCAGGATCCGCCTTCGGTCATCAGCGCGGCGGCGCGCTTCACCGCGGCGGTGAAGGAATAGACCGAGATCAGCATGGTCTGGGTGAAGTTCGCCGCCGTGGTCATCTCGACGTAGCGGCCGCGCAGCTCGGTCTTGTCGGAGAAGCCGATGGCGTGGACGAGGAAGTCGAGCCGCCCCCAGCGCGCGGCGAGCGCGGCGAAGACCGCGTCCATCGAGGCCTCATCGGTGACGTCGCAGGGCAGCACGAGGTCGGAGCCGATCGAGGCCGCCAGCGGCTGCACCCGCTTGCCGAGCGCCTCGCCCTGGTAGGTGAAGGCCATCTCGGCGCCCTGCTCGTGGCAGGCCTGGGCGATGCCCCAGGCGATGGACTTGTCGTTGGCGACCCCCATGATCAGGCCGCGTTTCCCGGTCATCAAGCCCATGGTCTCGCCCCTTTTTCGCGCCTTGCGCCGAGGTCTATTGGAAACGTCCCTCCGCTTCAAGGATCACACGTTCGCGAGCGGGCGGGCGGTCGGGTGGCGCGGCGCCTTCGGGACGAACGCCGCGCGGCGGCGCGACGCCGTCGGCGGGAGCGGCGGATTTTGTTGCGCCGCAGCATTGACCGGGGCGGCACAACCGCCATATACCATCCACACGGATGGCATGGGGAGGGAAAAAGTGAAAAACGTCCAGGAACTGCGCCCGAGGGCGCCGGAGAGCGAGAAGATCACCATCAATCTCGGCTACGTCGATCTCGGGCAGATCGAGCTGCTGGTCGCCGAAGGCTTCTACGCCAACCGCACCGACTTCATCCGGACGGCGATCCGCAACCAGATCGACCGGCATTCCGACGCGGTGCGGCAGTCCGCGGCGCGACGCGCCGTCGAGCTGGGCCTGCGCCGGATCACCCGGGCGGAGCTGGAGGCGGCGCGGGACGGCGGGCGGCCGCTGGAGCTGCGCGTGCTGGGCCTCGCCACCATCGCCAGCGACGTTTCGCCCGAACTCGCCCGCGCCGGCATCGCCTCGGTCTCGGTGCTGGGCGTCCTGCAGGCGAGCGCCGCGGTGAAGGCCGCAATCGCCGACCGCCTCGCGTGAACCGCGCGGGGCGCCACCACACGCCAACGACCATGAGGTAGAGTTCGATGCAGAGCGAGTTTCCGGCCGGAATGGCCGAGGCGGCGGGGCTGACCCGCGCCGGGCGGCTGGCCGAGGCGACGGCGCTGATCCAGCGCCTGCTGGGCGGCGGCGCGGCGGCGCCGCAGGCTTCGGGCGCCCCGGCGCCGTCCCCGCGCGCGCCGGCCGCTGCGCCCCACGCCGCGCCTTCGCGGCCGGCGCGGACCGGGCTGCGCGAGACGCTGCGCCGCCTCACCGAGCGGGCCCGCGCCCGCGAGGCGGACATCACGGGGGTCGAAGCGCCGCCGACGCCCGCCGGCGCCCGCTTCGAGGCGGCGCGGTTCGCCGACGCCACCGGCGCGCGCGACTACAAGATCTACATTCCCGCGACCGCCGCCGGCGACGCCGGGGCGGGGCGGCCGCTGGTGGTGATGCTGCACGGCTGCACCCAGGACCCGGACGATTTCGCGCGCGGCACGGCGATGAACGCGGCGGCCGAGGCCGCGGGCTGCCTCGTCGTCTACCCGGCCCAGCCGGCGGCGGCGAATCCGAACCGCTGCTGGAACTGGTTCCGCGCCGAGGACCAGCGCCGCGGCGCCGGCGAGCCGGCGCTGATCGCGGCGCTGGCGCGCTCGGTGATCGCGGCCGAAGGCGTCGATCCCGAGCGGGTCTATGTCGCGGGCCTGTCGGCCGGCGGCGCGGCGGCGGCGGCGCTGGGGGCGGAATATCCCGAGATCTTCGCGGCGGTCGGCGTGCATTCCGGCCTGCCGCACCGCGCCGCGCAGGACCTGCCCTCGGCGCTGATGGCGATGCGCAACGGCGCCGCGGGCGCGCGCTCCGGCCGCGCGGTCCGCACCATCGTGTTTCACGGCGACGCCGACCGGGTGGTGCACCCGGCCAACGCCGCGGCGCTGGTCGCCCAGGCCACCGCCGCGGCCGGGGCGCTGGAGCGCCGGGTCGAGGAAGGCGCCGCGCGCGGCCGCGGCTACAGCCGCGCGGTGCACAGCGACGCCTCGGGCCGGACGGTCTGCGAACAGTGGACGCTGCACGGCGCCGGCCACGCCTGGGCCGGCGGCGACGCCGCGGGCAGCCACGCCGACCCGCTCGGCCCCGAGGCCAGCCGCGAGATGCTGCGCTTCTTCCTCGAGGCCTGACGCCCCGGCCTCCGCCCGCCGCCGGCCTGACGGCCGCCGGCGGGCGGACCCATGCGCCGCGTCGGCCGCGCGCCGGTTGCGCCGTTGCGCCCGCGGCGCGCTGCGACCTCGGCGCTCGTGGCGGCGAGTCCCGGTTTCCGGGCGGCGCCGATGCGGGGCGCGCGCGCGGGCCATTGCCCTTGGCGGCGGCGGCCGTAAGCTGCGGCGCGGCGCAGGGAGGCCTTCGGCATGGACGACGCGACGGAACGCAGCGGCATCTTCGCGGGGGCGGACCCCTTCGCGCTCGCGCGCGGCTGGCTCGCCGAGGCGGCGGCGGTCGAGGTCAACGACCCCGACGCGATGGCGCTGGCCACCGTCGATCCCGACGGGCTTCCCAACGCGCGCATGGTGCTGCTGAAGGAGATCGAGGACGACGCCTTCGTCTTCTACACCAACTACGAGAGCGCCAAGGCGGCCGAGATCGACGCCACGGGCAAGGCCGCCTTCGTGATGCACTGGAAGTCGCTGCGCCGGCAGATCCGCGCGCGCGGGACGGTGACCCGCGAGGCGGGGCCGCAGGCCGACGCCTATTACCGCTCGCGCTCGCTGCCGTCGCGGCTCGGGGCCTGGGCCTCGCGCCAGAGCCGGCCGCTGAAGAGCCGCGCGCATCTGCTGGCCGAGGTGGCCAAGGTCACGGCGCTGAAGGGGCTCGACCCCGACCGGCCGCCGTTCTGGGGCGGCTACCGCATCGCGCCGGTCGAGATCGAGTTCTGGGCCGACGGCGCGCACCGCCTGCACGACCGCTTTCGCTGGACGCGCGCCGGCCCCGGGGCGCCCTGGCGGGTGGTCCGGCTGAATCCCTGAGCCGCGGCCGATCCGGGGCGGTTGACTTACGCGCCGGCCGGTCTCTTATCGCGCTCGGGCCTGCGCTGCGGCGCAGCAGACGGGGAAGGCGCAGATGACGGATCCGCTCGAGACCACGACTCCGCTGTCCGAGATCCGGCTCGACCACACCACCGTCGGCGACGCGGACGAGCTCGACATCGTCGCGGCCGAGGTCGCGCTGTACCTGCGCCGCGGCGAGTTCGGCGCGGTCAAGGGCTTCTTCATCGTCCAGGAGCTGGCCGACGTCGCGAGCCTGCTCGAGCATATGGAGCCCGAGGACGCCCTGCTGGCGATGCGCCAGCTCGACCGGCAGGACCAGGCCGAGGTGTTCGGCTACCTGCGCCCGGCGGCGCAGGTGACGATGTCCGAGAAGATGTCGCGCGAGGAGCTGGCGCGGCTGATGGCGGCGATGAGCCACGACGACCGCGCCGATTTCTTCAAGGCGCTCGATCCCAAGGCCCAGGCGGCGCTGCTGCCGGGCCTCGCCAAGGCCGAGCGCGAGGACCTGCGCCGCCTCGCCTCCTATCCCGAGGGCACGGTCGGCTCGATCATGACCTCGGACTATGCGACGCTGCTGCCGACGCTGACCGCGACCCAGGCGCTCGACGCGCTGCGCCGGCAGGCGAGCGACGTCGAGACCGTCTATGAGGCCTATGTCGTCGACGCCCAGCACAAGCTGCTCGGGGTGGTCTCGCTCAAGGACATCCTGCTGGCGCGCTCGCGCCAGACCGTCGCCGACATGCTGGAGCCCGACCCGGTGACCGTCCGGGTCGACGCCGAGCAGGAGGAGGCGGCGACCCTGATCGCGCGCTACGACCTGATCGCGCTGCCGGTGATCGACGAGGCCGGGCGCATGGTCGGCATCGTCACCCAGGACGACGCGATGGACGTCGCCGAGGAGGAGGCGACCGAGGACATCTACAAGTCCTCGACCGTCGGCGAGTTCGAGGGCTCGGTGCGCGACGCGCCGCTGTTCGCGCTGTACCGCGCCCGCATCGTCTGGCTGGTGCTGCTGGTGTTCGGCAACATCTTCTCCGGCGCCGGCATCTCGTTCTTCGAGGACACCATCGCGGGCAACCTTGCGCTGTTGTTCTTCCTGCCGCTGCTGATCGGCTCGGGCGGCAACGCCGGCGCGCAGTCGGCGACGCTGATGGTGCGCGCGCTGGCCACCGGCGACGTGCGCGCCTCGGACTGGGGCGCGCTGTTCGGGCGCGAGCTGCTGATCGGCCTCGCGCTCGGGCTGACGATGGCGCTGGCGGTCTCGCTCGTCGGGGTGGTGCGCGCCGGCGTGGACGTGACGGTGGTGGTCGCCGCCTCGATGGTGCTGATCGTGCTGTTCGGCGCGCTGATCGGCGTGTCGCTGCCGTTCCTGCTGTCGAAGTTCAAGCTCGACCCCGCCACCGCCTCGGGGCCGCTGGTGACCTCGATCGCCGACGTGGCGGGGGTGCTGATCTACTTCGGCCTCGCCGCGCTGCTGTTGCCCGCGATGTAGCCGTCAACGAGCCCCGTTTGATCGCCTCGGGTCGCTTCCCTTCGAGAGATGAGCGCGCCCCGGATCGCGTCAGCGGGGCATTGCCCCGCGCGATCCGGTCGCCCGGAG
>CAYTMB010000157.1:0-5919 GCA_964438465.1 uncultured Rhodovulum sp.
CCGTAGCCCGACTTGATCTCCAGCGTGGTGACGCCCTCGGCGATCAGCGCGTCGGCCCGGCCCAGTGCGCCGGCCAGCAGCTCCGCCTCCGACGCCGACCGCGTGGCGCGGACCGTAGAGACGATGCCGCCCCCCGCCTGCGCGACCTCCGCGTAGCTCGCGCCCTGCAGCCGCAGCTCGAACTCGCGCGCGCGGTCGCCGCCGAACACGATATGGGTGTGGCAGTCGATCAGCCCGGGCGTCACCAGCCCCCCGCCGAGGTCTTCGCGCGGCAGGTCGCCGGGCGCCTCGGCCTCCGGCCCGACCCAGGCGATGCGCCCGGCGCGGATCGCCACGGCGCCGGCCTCGATCAGCCCGTAGGGCGCGACGCCGGGGGTCATCGTCGCCACGCGGGCGCCGGTCAGCAGGCGGTCGGTCGGGGTGGTCACGGCGCGGGTTCCCTCTGGCCTTTTGCGCAGTATGCCGAAAGATGGCCGCGCCGCCAGCGCGAGAGGCCCCGATGCCGACGATCTTCGCCCGCCACGCCCTGCTGCCGGACGGCTGGACCGAGGACGTCGCCGTCGAGATCGCCGCCGACGGGACCGTCGCCGCGGTCACCCCCGGCGCGCGCGATCCCGGCGGGCCGCCGCGGCTGCTGCTGCCGGCGCCCGGGAACCTGCACAGCCATGCGTTCCAGCGCGCGATGGCCGGGATGACCGAGCACCGCGGCGCCGAGGCCGACAGCTTCTGGACCTGGCGCGTGCTGATGTACCGCTTCCTCGACCGGCTGACCCCCGAGGACGTCGAGGCGATCGCGGCGCTCGCCTTCGTCGAGATGCAGGAGCAGGGCTTCGCCGCCGTCGCCGAGTTCCACTACCTGCACCACGCGCCGGGCGGCGCCGCCTACGCCGACCCGGCCGAGCTCGCCGCGCGGATCTTCGCCGCGGCGGTCGACACCGGCATCGGCCTGACGCACCTGCCGGTGTTCTACGCTTTCGGCGGGGCAGGGGGCGAACCGCTGGCTGGCGGCCAGCTGCGCTTCGGCTGCGACCTCGACCGCTTCGCCGACCTCCACGCCGCCACGAAGGCCGCCGCCCGCGGGCTGCCGGCGGACGCCCGGCTCGGGGTCGCGCCCCATTCGCTGCGCGCGGTCACGCCCGAGACGCTGGCGGCGCTGCTGGCCGCGCATCCGGCCGGGCCGGTGCATATCCACGCCGCCGAGCAGGCGCAGGAGGTGGCCGACGTCGAGGCCTGGCTCGGCGCGCGGCCGGTCGAGTGGCTGCTGGGCGAGGCCGGCGTCGATCCGCGCTGGTGCCTGATCCACGCGACGCAGATGACCCCGGCCGAGACCGCGGCGCTGGCGCGCTCCGGCGCGGTGGCCGGGCTCTGTCCGGTGACGGAGGCGAATCTCGGCGACGGCATCTTCGACGGCCCGCGCTATCTCGCCGCCGGCGGCGCGCTCGGGGTCGGCACCGATTCCAACGTCCGCATCGCGCTCAACGAGGAGCTGCGCCAGCTCGAATACAGCCAGCGCCTGCGCGACCGGGCGCGCAACGTGATGCTGACCGGTCCCGGCTCGGTCGGCGCGACGCTCTTCGCCCGCGCCTGCGCCGGCGCCGCGCAGGCGCTCGGCCGGCCTTCGGGCGCGATCCGGCCCGGCCTCTTCGCCGACCTGATGACGCTCGACGCGGACCATCTCGCCTTCGCCGGCCTCGCGCCCGGGCGCTGGCTCGACGCCTGGGTGTTCGGCCCGGCCGACGGCGCGCTGCGCGAGCTGTGGTCGGCCGGGCGGCTCTGCGTCCGCGACGGCCGCCACGTCGCGCGCGACCGCATCGCACAGCGCTACCGCGCGACGCTGCGCCGCCTCGTCGACGCGCTGTGAGAGACTTCCGCGAAAGGCCCCTCCGGTCGCCGCCCCGCGCCGCCGAGGCGTGCTCGGGACGCGGCTGCGCACGCGTGCACAGAAGGATAACCGGCTGATATAGATAGGATATTCGCGCTGCGGTCACACTTTCTTAAGTTGCGCGACGCTGCCCGCGCGGACCCGGACGCGCCGATCCGCCGAACCCGTGCGCGGCGCTCGTTCGGTCCGTCGCCTGGAGCCCATGGCGGAAGGCGAGGGGCGCCGGGCAGGAGCGTCGGGTCGTAATCGGTCCGCGGCCGCGCCAGGCGTCTAGGATCGGTATTCGTCGTCGGTCACCTGCTCCAGCCAGTCCACGGACTTGCCGTCGAGGGCTTCGTGGACCGCGATATGCGTCATCGCAGTCTCGGGCGCGGCGCCGTGCCAGTGCTTTTCGCCCGGCGGGAACCAGACCAC
This sequence comes from uncultured Rhodovulum sp., assembly GCA_964438465.1. GTDB lineage: Bacteria > Pseudomonadota > Alphaproteobacteria > Rhodobacterales > Rhodobacteraceae > Amaricoccus. Next base: position 2,297 of record CAYTMB010000157.1, read on the forward strand.
GTCGCCGGGGCGGATCTCCTCGACCGGGCCGCCCGCGCGCTGCGCCCGGCCGAGGCCCGAGACCACGATCAGGGTCTGCCCGAGCGGATGGGTGTGCCAGGCGGTGCGCGCGCCCGGCTCGAAGGTGACGACGGCGCCGCCGGCCCGCGCCGGCCCGGGCGCCTGGAAGCGCTGGTCGATGCGCACGGCGCCGGTGAAATATTCGGCCGGCCCCTTGCCGGCGGGCTGGTCGCCGTTGCGGCTGATATCCATGACGGTCTCCTCGATGCGCCGCGTCAGAGCAGCTGCGCGGTCGGGCGGAACAGCACTTCGTTGATGTCGACGTCCTCGGGCTGGCTCATCGCGAAGGCGACGACCCGCGCGAAGGACTCCGCCGGGATCGCGGTCCTGGCGTAGAACTCCTGCACGCCCTCGGCGATGTCGGCCTCGGTGATGCTGGCGGGCAGCTCGGTCGCCACCGCGCCGGGCGAGACGATGGTGGTGCGGATGTTGTGCGGGATCATCTCCTGGCGCAGGCCCTCGGACAGCGCCCGCACGCCGTGCTTGGTCATCGCATAGACGGCGCCGTTCATGTTGACCTTGTGGCCCGCGACCGAGGAGACGTTGATGATATGGCCGGACTTCTGCCGCATCATGTGCGGCAGCGCCGCGGCGACGCCGTAGAGCACGCCCTTGAGGTTGACGTCGATCATCCGCTCCCAGTCCTCGACCTTGAGCCGCTCCAGCGGCGAATGCGGCATCAGGCCGGCGTTGTTGAGGATGACGTCGAGCCGGCCGTGCGCCGCGACCGCCGCCGCCACCAGCCGCTCGACCTGCGCGCGGTCGGTGACGTCGGTCTGCAGCGCGATTGCGGCGCCGCCGGCGGCGGTCAGCTCCTCCGCCAGCGCGGCGATGCGCTCGATCCGGCGCGCGCCGAGCACGACCTTGGCGCCGCGCGCCGCCAGATGCCGCGCCGCCGCCTCGCCGAGGCCGCTGCTCGCGCCGGTGATCACCACGACCTTGCCGTCGATGCCGTCGTTCATGGTTTTGTCCCTCCTGGGGCGGCCCGCCGGCCGGCCCGCTTCTGTCTCGGTCGAAAGATAGCGCCGGCGCCGGCCGGCGGTCAGGCGTGGAAACGGCATGGTCCTATGTCACGGAGTCATGAATGCGGCGCTGCCCCGCCTTCCCCGCCCGCGCCGGGGCGCGCGGCTTCACCGGCGCGGAGCGCGTCGTCAGGCCGGTTCGCGGTCGTAGTAGCCGGTGGTGTTCTCGGCGCGGAACATCTTGTAGAGGCCCGGCTCGTCGTGTTTGCCGGTCACGATCGAGACCTTGCCCGAATCCGGATACTCGCAGGCGTCGAGGGCGGCGAGCGTCGAGAGCGCCAGATAGCGCAGGTCGGTCGCGCCGGTGTTGATGATCTGGTGCGCGACCTCGGGGCCGCCGGTGGGGCAGGCGATCACGTCGTGCCGGCGCAGCGGATAGCGCGCCTCGCCGAAGCGCAGCTCGCCCTCGCCCTCGAGGATGAGGAACATCTCCTCCTCGCCGCGATGGCTGTGGAACGGGCACTGCACCTTGCCCGGCGGCACCACCGTCAGGTTGTAGCCGAGCCGCCGGGCGCCGATGCTCTCGCTGAACCGCGCGCGCCGCGAGGTGTAGACGCCGTTCTCCTCGATGTCGTCGAACGCGACCTCGTCGAGGTTGATGACGGGCTTCATCGGCATGTCCTCCCTTGGCATGGATGCGGGGACGGCCGGGGGACGCGGGTCAGCCGCGGTCGCGCATCACCCGGGCCTTCTCGCGCTCCCAGTCGCGTTTCTTCTCGGTCTCGCGCTTGTCGGCGACCTTCTTGCCCTTGGCGATGCCGAGCAGCAGCTTGGCGCGGCCCTTCTCGTTGAAGTAGAGCTTGAGCGGCACCAGCGTCATGCCCTCGCGGCCGATGCCCTGCCACAGCTTGGACAGCTCGCGCTTGTTGACCAGCAGCTTGCGGCGGCGGCGCTCGTCGTGGCCGAAGGACTTGGCCTGGAGATAGGCCGGGATGTAGCCGTTGATCAGCCACAATTCGCCGCCCTCGACGGTGGCGTAGCTCTCGGCGATGTTGGCCTTGCCGGTGCGCAGCGACTTCACCTCGGAGCCTTCGAGCATGATGCCGGCCTCGATGTCGTCCTCGATCGCGTAGTTGTAGCGCGCACGCCGGTTCTCGGCGACGATCTTCTGCGGACGTGCGGGTGCCTTGGCCATGATCGCACCGATCTAGGCAAGCCGGGGGCCGCTGTCGAGGGGGCGACGCGGCGCCGATGGCCGTCGCCCGGTCTCGTCCGGGCGACGGCCTCAGGCGTGCGAGCCCCAGGGGCCGTGGCGCAGGTCCTTCCCGTCCAGCCGGTCGAAGCCGTGCGCGCCGAAGAAATCGCGCTGCGCCTGGATCATGTTGGCGGTGCCGCGCGCCGTGCGCATCATGTCGAACCAGGCGAGCCCCGCCGCCAGCGCCGGCAGGGCATGGCCGTTGAGCGCGCCCTGCGCCACCACCTCGCGCAGGGCGGGCAGCGACGCCTCGATCCTGTCGGCGAAGAACGGCGCGAGGATCAGGTTGCGGTCCGGATCCTCGGCCAGCGCCGCCGCCATGTCGTTGAGCATGGCCGAGCGGATGATGCAGCCCGCCCGCCAGACCCGGGCGATCCCGGGCAGCGGCAGGCTCCAGCCGAAGCTGGCGCTGGCCGAGGCGATCATCGCGAAGCCCTGCGCGTAGCACAGGATCTTGCCGGCGATCAGCGCCTGCTCCAGCGCCGCGACGCCGCCCTCGAACCGCTGCGGGGCGGGGCCGAACCGGGCCTCGCCCGCCGCGCGCTCGGCGAGTCGCGACGAGACGTTGCGCGCCTCGATCGCCGCCTCGATCACCGGGATCGGCGCCGCCAGATGCTGCGCCTCGATGGCGGTCCAGCGGCCGGTGCCCTTCTGGCCGGCGCTGTCGCGGATGACGTCGAGCATCGGCGCGCCGGTCAGCGGGTCCACCGCCGCCGAGACCGCCGCCGAGATCTCGACGAGATAGGACTTGAGCACGCCCTCGTTCCAGGCCGCGAAGGTCGCGCCGATCTCCGCCGCGCTCATCCCGAAGCCGTCGCGCATCACGCCGTAGACCTCGGCGATCATCTGCATGTCGGCGTATTCGATGCCGTTATGCACCGCCTTGACGAAATGTCCGGCGCCGGCCTCGCCCATCCAGGCGGCGCAGGGCGCGCCGTCCTCGGCCCGGGCGGCGATCGCCTCCATCACCGGCGCGATCCGCGCCCAGTCCTGCGGCGCGCCGCCGCCCATCACCGCGGGCCCGTGCCGCGCGCCCTCCTCGCCGCCCGAGACCCCGAGCCCGAGGAAGCGCACCGGCAGCCCGGCCGCCGCGCGGCGGTTGGTGTCGTTGAAGTTGGCGTTGCCGGCGTCGACGATCAGATCGTCGGGCCCGAGCAGCGGCGCCAGCGCCGCGATCTGGTCGTCCACCGCCTGGCCCGCCGGCACCATCAGGATGATCGCCCGCGGCGGCGCGATGGCCGCGACCAGCGCCTCGAGGCTCTCGGTCGGGACCACCCGGCCGGCGAGATCGCCCGCCTCGGCGTGAAAGCGCCGCGTCACCTCGGTGGTGCGGTTCCACACCGCGA
>CAYTMB010000158.1:0-5917 GCA_964438465.1 uncultured Rhodovulum sp.
ACCAGCGCCGGCGACTGCGCCCCGGTCGAGGCGTCGGCGAACAGCATCGCCACGTCGCGCGCCCGCGCCTCGCGGCCGTTGGCGCGGTAGGCCGAGCCGGCGTCGCGGGTGATCCGCCGCACGATCTCCAGCACGTCGTCCTCGTTGAACCCCGCCGGCGCCAGCCGGTCGCGGTTGTCGAGGGTCAGCATCACCTCGGCATGGTTGCGCGCCGGGCGCGAGCCGGAGCCGGCGAAGATCACGTCCTCCATGCCGTCGCCGCGCATCGCGGTGGGCCGGCTCTCGCCCATCACCCAGCGGATCGCCTCGAGCAGGTTCGACTTGCCGCAGCCGTTCGGCCCGACCACGCCGGTCAGGCCCGACGAGATCACCAGTTCGGTGGGATCGACGAAGCTCTTGAACCCCGAGAGGCGCAGGCGGGTGAAATGCACGGGCGTCCGTCCAGATGGCTCCGGCCCGCAGGATCCCGGCCCGGGGACCCGGAGTCAACCACAATCCACCGGATGTGGACGCCAACCCGCGATGCGCCGCTATATGTCGGCGGCGGCCCTGCCCGTCGCGGCCGCGACATGATCCGCCACCGAGAACCCCGCGGGCAGCGCGACTTGCCGGCCCGTCGCCATATCGGCCAGGACCTCGCCCACCCAGGGCGTGATCGCGAAGCCGATCTTGAACCCCCCGCCGGCCACGAACACGCCCGGACGCCCCGGCAGCGGCCCCAGCATCGGATCGGGCCGCGCCCCGCGCGGCCGCAGGCCGGCCCAGCGTTCGACCACCGCCGCCCCCGCCAGCGCCGGGCACAGCGCCCGCGCCCGGGCGATCACGGCGTCGAGCCGGGCGTCGGGCGTCGTGGGGTCGTCCCAGTCGTCCTCGCTGGTCGAGCCGACCGCCACCCGGCCGTCGGGGCGCGGCACGACATAGATCCCGTCCGCGTAGATCATCGGCGCGCCCGGCGGCGCCGCCGCGTCCAGCACCGCCGCCTGTCCCTTGACGCCGCGCCCTGGCAGCCCGGGCGCGAGGACGCCGAGCCCCGCGCCGGCGGCGAGGATCACCGCGCCCGCGGCGATCCGGCCCGCGTCGAACTCCGCCCCGCCGGCGCCCACCGCCGTCGCCCGCCAGCCGCAGCGGATCACGCCGCCCCGAGCCGCGACCGCCGCCGCCAGCGCCGCGACGGCGCGCCGCGGGTCGATCCGCGCGGACAGCGTCTCGATCACGGCGCCGAAGGGCGCCGCCTCCGGCGCCAGCCAGCCGGGGAAGCGGTCCGCGCCACCGACCTCCCAGACCGCCGCGCCGCGCCACATCTCGCCGGCGGCCAGCGTCCGCGCCTCGGCGATGGACCGCGCCCTTGCGCTGACGAGCGGCATCAGGCGGCCGATCCGCGCATAGCCCGGATCGACGCCGCCCGCCGCCGCGACCTCGGCCCAGAACCCCTCCGCCGCCAGCAGCGCTTCGCGCTGGACCGCCTTCTTCGCCGACCAGGCGTCGGGCATGTGCGGCGACAGCGCGCCGACCACGCCGCCGCTCGCACCGGCGCCGGGCGCCTCGGCCTCCGCGACGATCACCCGCAGGCCGCGCCGCAGGCAGGCCCAGGCGCAGCCGAGCCCGAAGACCCCGGCGCCGATCACCAGCACGTCGGCGCTGTCCCGCGTCATCCCGCCCTTTCCCGCGCCGCCCGACGCCCCTATGTTCGGGCGGCATTTCCCCGAAGGGTAGATCATGGACGGCCGCGGCATGCAAAACGCCGCCCTCGCCTGGCGCGAGGGCGCTCCGGCTTCGGCGCGCTTCGACGAGGGGTATTTTTCGCGCGAGGACGGCCTCGCCGAGAGCCGCCACGTCTTTCTCGCCGGCAACGGCCTGCCGGAGCGCCTCCGCCCGGGCTTCCACATCGCCGAGCTCGGCTTCGGCACCGGGCTGAACGCGCTCGCGGCCTGGGCGGCCTGGCGCGGGTGCGGCCTGCCCGGCGATCTCGCCTTCACCAGCTTCGAGGCCTGGCCGCTGGCGGCCGCCGACATGGCCCGCGCCCTCGCCCGCTGGCCCGACCTCGCGCCCCTCGCCGGCCCGCTCGTCGCGGCCTGGCGCGAGGGCGCCCGCGAGATCCGGCTGCCGGGGCTGCGCCTGACGGTGATGATCGGCGATGCGCGCGAGACGCTGCCGCGCTGGACCGGCGCGGCCGACGCCTGGTTTCTCGACGGCTTCAGCCCGGCGAAGAACCCCGAGATGTGGGAGCCGGACCTGCTCGGCGCCGTCGCCGCGCGCACCGCGCCGGGCGGGACCTGCGCCAGCTTCACCGCCGCGGGCGGCGTGCGCGCGGCGCTGGAGGCGGCCGGCTTCGCGGTGACGCGGACCCCCGGCTTCGGGCGCAAGCGGCACATGACCCGGGGCGTGCTGCGACCATGACCCGCAACAATCCCCGCCTCGGCATCGCGCTGATGATCCTGACCTCGGCGATCTTCGCGATGCAGGACGGCGTCTCGCGCCACCTCGCGGCGAACTACAGCGTGATGACGGTGGTGATGCTGCGCTACTGGTTCTTCGCGGCCTTCGTCGTGGCGCTGGCCGCGATGCAGGGCGGCGGCGTCCGGCGGGTCGCGCGCACCGCGCAGCCCGGCCTGCAGATCTTCCGCGGCGTGCTGCTCGCGGCCGAGATCTGCGTGACGGTGCTGTCCTTCGTGCTGCTCGGGCTGATCGAGACCCATGCGATCTTCGCGGTCTATCCGCTGCTGGTCGCCGCCCTCGCCGGGCCGTTCCTCGGCGAATACGTCGGCTGGCGGCGGGGCGCCGCGATCGCCGTCGGGCTGGTCGGCGTGCTGGTGATCCTGCGGCCGGGGATCCGGGTGTTCTCGCCCGAGGCGCTGGTGCCGCTGGTCGCGGCCTTCATGTTCGCGCTCTATGCGCTGCTGACCCGCCTCGTCGCCCGCAAGGACAGCGCCGAGACCAGCTTCTTCTGGACCGGCGTGAGCGGCGCCGTCGCGATCACCCTCGTCGCGCCGTTCTGGTGGACGCCGATCGAGGGGGCCGCCGACATGTTCTGGATGGCGACGCTCTGCGTGTCCGGCGCGATCGGGCATTTCCTGCTGATCAAGGTCTACGAGGTCGCCGAGGCCGGCGTGGTGCAGCCGTTCTCCTATTTCCAGCTGGTGTTCGTCTCGATCCTCGCGATCACGCTGTTCAACGAGCGCCCGGATCTGTGGACGGTCCTCGGCGCCGCGCTGATCCTCGGCGCCGGCCTCTACGCGCTGATCCGCGAAGCCCGGATACGGCGCGCGCGCAGATGAGTGGGCACGCGTGCCCACTTGCTCAATCCTCTGATTTCAAACAATAAATCCAGCGGCATCCATGAATCTTTAACCCGTCGGGCGCACCCCGGCCCCGGCTAGATGGCGCCGCCGAGGTCGGCGGCGAGGCGGATCGGCTGGGCTTCCCCCTCCAGCCGGGCGCGGTAGACGTGCAGGCTCTCGAGCACGCGCATCACGTAGTTGCGGGTCTCCTCGAACGGGATGCTCTCGATCCAGGCGATGGTGTCGACCTCCGGCCGGCGCGGGTCGCCGATCGTCTCGAGCCAGCCGCTCACCCGCCCCGGACCGGCGTTGTAGGCGGCGGCGGCCAGCACATAGGAGCCGCCGAAGCCGCTGTACATCCGCGCGAGATAGGCCGTCCCGAGCCGGGCGTTGTAGATCGGATCGGCGGTCAGCGCCCGCGCGTCGTAGTCGAGATCGAGCTTGCCCGCGACTTCCTGCGCGGTGGCCGGCATCAGCTGCATCAGCCCGCGCGCGCCGGCGGTGCTGACCGCCTCGGGGTTGAACTCGCTCTCCTGCCGGGCGATCGCCAGCGCGAACTCGGTCGGGACCGGCCAGTCGGCTTCGGCCATCGCGTGCAGCGGATAATACTGGTCGGGCAGCACCACGCCCTGCGCCGCCGCGTCCTTGGCCAGCCGCACCCCGACATGCGGCCGGCCGAGGTCGATCGCCATCTGCGCCAGCGCGCCGCGCTCGGCGGCGGACATCCCGCCCGCGGCATGGCGCAGGAACACCAGCGCGCGGGCGTCGTCGCCGGCGGCCTCGAGCAGCGCCGCCGCCTCGACCACCGTCGCGCGGCGGAACGGCTGGTCGCGCCAGTCCGGCCCGGGCGCGGCGCCGGCCAGCCGCGGATCGGCCGGGACGCCGGCCTTCTGGGCGGCGAGCTGGCCGTAGAAGCTGGTCTGATACGCGGCGCCGGCCATGAAGGCCGCCTGCGCGCCGGCGGCGTCGCCGGCGCGTTCCCGCGCCAGCCCCAGCCAGTAGCCGGCGCGGCCGAGGCTGATCGGCGTCGCGACCGCGGCGCCGAAGCGCTCGAAATGCCCGGCCGCCAGCGTCGGATTGTCCATCGCGGTCAGCGCGACGAAGCCGGCCACCCATTCGGCGTCGGCGTAGTCCGGGCCGGAATCCGCGTCGCCGTGGTTCTCCGCCGCCAGCGCATAGGCCGTCGCCACCTCGCCGCGCCGCAGCGCGGCGCGCGCGAGATTGGCGCGGCGCTCCATCCAGAAATCGGGCTCGCCCAGCGCCTCGGCCGAGGTCGAGTATTTCAGCAGATACGCCTCGGCCTCGTCCCAGCGCCCCTTGTCGACCCGGTAGCGATAGCGCTCGTAGACCAGGCCCGGGGTCTCGCGCAGCGCGGCCGGCAGCGCCTCGATCAGCGCGGTCGAGCCGTCGGCCCCGGTGCGGACGGCGATGCGCGCCTCGGCCAGCTTGCGCTGGTCCGCCGGCAGCCGGTCGAGCATCCCGCCCGCCTCGGCGGTCAGCCCGCGCCACAGCAGCATGTCGACGCGCTCGATGTCATGGGGCGCCACGACGTCGGGATAGCGCGCGGCGAGCGCGGCCTGGTTGGTCGCGCCCAGCGACATCTCGCGCCAGGCGCGCGCCACCGCCGCCGCGGCCTCATCGGTCCGGCCGAGCCGGGTCAGCGCGTCGGCGTGGCGCAGCACGCCCGCGCCGGTCATCGGCGCATCCGCGGCGAAGAAGGCGAGCACCCCGGCGGGGTCCATGTCCGAGGGCATCGCGCCCTCGGCCTTGCGGCGCAGCGTCGTCAGATGCGGCCAGCTCGCGTGGCGCCGGAAGAACGACTCGTACTCGGCCCAGCCGCCGAGGCCGTCGCGCAGCCGCATCCAGACCACGATGTCCGGCGCGACGCCGCCGACCGTCGCGGCGATGGTCTTCGCCGCCGTCCAGTTCCCGGCCGTGGCCTGATCGAGCGCGCGCGCCAGCGTCTGCCCCTGCTTCGCCGTCTGGGCCTGCGCGCCGGGCGCGAGCCCGAGGCTCGCGGCCAGAACGGCGGTCAAGATGGCGGTCCTCGGAAGTCGCATGCTCATGCCTCGTTTCGGCGGAATTTTGCCGAGACGATACCATGGCGCGCCGGCCCCGTCTCGGCCCCGGCGCCAATTTTTCGTCAGCCGGCTCGGCTTGCGGGTCCGCGGTCTTGCGACTAGGGTCCGGCGCTGTCGCAACCCGCATCCCGCCCGAGGCGTCCCGCCATGTTCAAAGGCTCCATTCCCGCGCTGATCACCCCCTTCGCCGGCGGCAAGGTGGACGAGGCGGCGCTGATCGCGCTGGTGGAATGGCATGTCGCCGAGGGCAGCCACGGCCTGGTGCCGGTCGGCACCACCGGCGAGAGCCCGACGCTCAGCCACGACGAGCACGAGCATGTCATCGACGTGGTGGTCCGCACCGCCCGCGGCCGCATCCCGGTGATCGCCGGCGCTGGCTCGAACAGCACCGACGAGGCGATCCGGCTGATCCGCTTCGCGAAGTCGGTCGGCGCCGATGCCGCGCTGGTGGTGACGCCCTACTACAACAAGCCGAACCAGCGCGGGCTGTACGCGCATTACAAGACCCTGCACGACGCGGTGGATCTGCCGATCGTGATCTACAACATCCCCGGCCGC
>CAYTMB010000159.1:0-5887 GCA_964438465.1 uncultured Rhodovulum sp.
CAGGCAGGCGCGCACCGATTTGTCGACGGACAAATCGGTGAAGCGAATGCGGCGATGGCGCGCTCCAGCCGCATCCAGGTTCAGGCCGACCCCGAGGCGATCGGCCGAAGCCCCTATGAGCCGCCGTCAGGCGACCGGCGTGACGTCCATCCGGCCGAAGTCGCCGCCCAACAGCAGCGGCTCGCCGGTCTCATGGGCCAGCGCGTGGGCTTCGGGATTCTTGATGTTCATGCCCAGGACGGTCTACCTTCGGCGCGGGACTGGTGGAGACATGGCGGCGCCGGCGGCGCGGCGCAACGCAACGCCGGGGGCGCGATGCACGAGTTCGGCCTCCGGGTCTATTACGAGGACACCGACCTCGCCGGGATCGTCTACTACGCGAACTACCTGAAGTTCATCGAGCGCGGGCGGACCGAGGCGCTGATCGCGCTGGGGGTGGACCAGGCGGCGCTGAAGGCCGAGGCGGGGATCGTCTTCGCGGTCCGCAGGGTCGAGGCGGATTTTCTCAGCCCGGCGCGGTTCCAGGATCAACTTGTCGTGACGACGGCGCTGGCGGCGCTGTCCGGGGCGCGGGTGGATCTGGCGCAGGAGGTGCGGCGCGACGGCGCGGCGCTGATGCGCGCGAAGGTCGGGATCGTGGCGCTCGGCGCGGGCGGGCGGCCGGCGCGGCTGCCCGCGGCGGTGCGCGCGGCGCTGGCGCGGCTGGGGCCCGCCGCCGGCTCCCCCTAGACAGAACGCCCGCTTTTCGGCACAAGGCCGCAAAACCGGGCGGAAACCGCGCCCGCGCCGAAGCAGTGCGGCCAGCTTTCCGACCAGGCAGGACAGGCAGATGGACACGTCGACCCTCGATTTTTCGCTCATCGCGCTGTTCCTGCGCGCGAGCTTCACGGTGAAGCTGGTGATGGTGGTGCTGATCGCGGCCTCGTTCTGGTCGTGGTCGATCATCATCCAGAAGCTGATCGACCTGCGCCGGGCGCGGTCCGAGGCCACCGCCTTCGACGCGGCGTTCTGGTCGGGCGAGCCGCTGGAGGAGCTGTACGACCGGATGGGGGCGGATCCCGCCGGCGCGCCGGAGCGGATCTTCGCCGCCGGCATGACCGAGTGGCGCCGCTCGCACCGCAAGGACGGCGGGCTGATCGCCGGGGCGCAGGCGCGCATCGACCGGGCGATGACGGTGGCGATCGGGCGCGAGTCCGAGAACCTCGGCAAGGGGCTGACCTTCCTCGCCACGGTCGGCTCGATCTCGCCCTTCGTCGGGCTGTTCGGCACGGTCTGGGGCATCAAGGGCGCCTTCGAGGAGATCGCCCTGCAGCAGTCGACCAACCTCGCGGTGGTCGCGCCCGGCATCGCCGAGGCGCTGCTCGCGACCGCGCTCGGGCTGCTCGCGGCGATCCCGGCGGTGATCTTCTACAACAAGCTCAACCAGGACAGCGAGGCGATCGTCGGCGGCTACGAGGGCTTCGCCGACGAATTCTCGATGATCCTGTCGCGCCAGCTCGACAAGGCGGGCTGAGATGGGCGCGAGCGTGCAGGGCTCGGCGAACGGGACGGGCCGGCGGCGGCACCGCGGCAAGCGGCCGATGTCGGAGATCAACGTCACGCCGATGGTCGACGTGATGCTGGTGCTCCTGATCATCTTCATGGTCGCGGCGCCGCTGCTGACCGTCGGCGTGCCGATCGAGCTGCCGCGCACCGCCGCGGCGCCGCTGCCCTCCGAGCAGGAGGAGCCGCTGACGGTGGCGCTGACCTCGGAGGGGACGATCCTGGTGCAGAACGCCGAGATCCCGCGGGCCGAGTTCATTCCGCGGCTGCGCGCGGTCGCCGCCGAGCGGGCCAGCGACCGGGTGTATCTGCGCGCCGACGGGACGGCGCCCTACGAGGACGTGATGCAGATCATGGGCGCGCTGAACGCCAGCGGCTTCACCAACATCGGCCTCGTGACCGAACAGGGCGGCCCGCGGTTCGACGGACCGGCGAACTAGGCCCGCGCGATGCGGACCGGCGCAACACTGTCGGCGGCGGGGCACGGCGCGATCCTCGCGCTGGTGGTGTTCGGGATGCCGTGGTTCTCGGCGCCCGACGCGCCGGCGATCCGGGTGACCGAGGTGAGCTTCGTCTCCGAGGAGGATTTCGCCGCCGCGCAATCGGCGGCGCAGGCCCCGCGCGATCCCGAGGCCGCGCCCGAGGCGCCGGCGCCGGCGCGCGAGGTGGTGCTGGACGAGCCGGCGCTGCCGCAGACGGCGGATAGGCCGGCGCCCGCGCCCGAGCCTGCGCCGGTCCCCGAGGTCGCGACGCTGGCGCCCGAGTTCAACGCCGCCGCGCCGCTGGCGGCGCCGCCCGAGGGAGTGACGCTGATCGCGCCGCCCGTCACCTCGCTGGCGGTGGTCGGGCCGCCGCGGCCGCGCCCCGTCGAGCGCATCGACCCGACGCCGGCGCCGGCGCCGCCCGAGGTGGCGCAGCCCGCCGAGACCGTGACCCCCGAACAGTCGGCCGAGCCCGCGCCCGAGCGGCTGGCCGCCGCCGCGCCGACCGCGCCGCCGGAAGCCGCGCCCGAGCCGCAGTCGGCGCCGGCCGAGACGCCGGCCCCCGTTGCACCGTCGGGCGCCGTGCAATCCTCCGCCCCGCCGCGGCCGCGCCCGGTCGCGCCGCCGGCGCCGCAGCAGGTCGCCGCCGCCCCGGCGCCGACCCCGCCCGCGCCGGAAGCGCCCGCCGCGCCGCCGACTCCACCGACACCCGCGGCTCCGCCGGCGCCGGCGGCCCCGTCGCAGGCCGAGATGATCCTGCAGCGGATGCAGGCGGCGCAGGGCGAGGGCGCGGCGCCGGCGACGTCGCTGCCGCTGGGCGATCCGATCACCGGCGCCGAGCGCGAGGGGCTGAAGCTCGCGGTGCAGCGGTGCTGGAACGTGCCGGCCGGGCTGCGCGACGCGCAGGACCTGCGGGTGACGCTGGCCGCCGAGCTCGACCCGCAGGGCGCGGTGATCGCCGGCTCGATCCGGCTGATCGAGCCGGCCTCGGCGCCGGACGCGCGGTTCCAGCAGGCCTATGAGGCGGGACGGCGTGCGCTGATCCGCTGTTCGCCCTATACCGAGATGCCGCGGGAGAAATACGCCCGCTGGCGCAACATCGAAGTCGTGTTCAATCCCGAAGGAATGGTGTCATGGTGAGACCCTCGCGACGCGGCCTGCTGCTCGGCGCCTCGGCCGTGCTGCTGGCGCGGCCCTTCGCCGCGGCGGCCCAGGCGCCGCTGCGCATCGAGATCACCGAGGGCGTGATCGAGCCGATGCCGATCGCGCTGCCGCCCTTCGTCGCCGACACGCCGGCGGCGGCCGACCTCGCGGCGCGGATCACCCAGGTGGTGACCGACGACCTGGTCGGGACCGGGCTGTTCCGCGAGATCCCGCGGCAGGCGCATATCGGCCGGATCGCGGTGTTCGACGCGCCGGTGCAGTTCTCCGACTGGCGGGCGATCAACGCGCAGGCGCTGGTGACCGGCGCGGTCGGGCTGAGCGGCGATCAGGTCGCGGTGCGGTTCCGGCTCTGGGACGTGTTCGCCCAGGCGCCGCTCGGCGAGGGGCTGCGCTTCGACGGCGCGCAGGCGACCTGGCGGCGGCTGGCGCACAAGGTGGCGGACGCGATCTACAGCCGGCTGACCGGCGAGGGCGGCTATTTCGACAGCCGGGTGGCCTATGTCGCCGAGAGCGGGCCGAAGGCGAACCGCCGCCGGCAGATCGCGGTGATGGACTACGACGGCGCCAATTCGGTGACGCTGACCGACGGCTCGGCGATGGTGCTGGGGCCGAGCCTCGCGAAATCGGCGCGCCAGATCCTGTTCACCGGCTACGAGAGCCGGCGGCCGGGGGTGTATCTGATGACCGCCGGCGGCGGCGGGCGCCGCGCGATCGCCAACACCGGCGAGATCAGCCTCGCCGGCGGCTTCTCGCCGAGCGAGACCCAGGCGCTGATCTCGGTCAGCCAGGGCGGCGCCTCGAACATCCATCTGGTCGATCTCGGATCGGGCTCGGCGCGGCAGCTGACCCGGACCTCGGGCATCGACACCTCGCCGAGCTTCGCGCCCGACGGCGGCCAGATCGTGTTCGAGAGCGACCAGGGCGGCACGCAGCAGCTCTACGTCATGCCGGCGGGCGGCGGCGAGGGCCGGCGGATCAGCTTCGGCGAGGGGCGCTACGCCACGCCGCAATGGTCGCCGCGCGGCGATCTGATCGCCTTCACCAAGATCGTCGGCGGTCGGTTCCACATCGGCACGATGCGGCCCGACGGCTCGGGCGAGAAGCTGCTGACGGCGAGCTATCTCGACGAGGGCCCGAGCTGGGCGCCGAACGGCCGGGTGCTGATGTTCTATCGCGAGACCCCCGGCGAGGCGGGCGGCCCGCAGATTTATTCGGTGGACATCACCGGGCGCAACCTGCGACGGGTGCCGACGGCGGGCTTCGCCTCGGCGCCCTCGTGGTCCGGGCTGCTCGCGTGACGGGCGCCCCCATGAGAGGAGAAGCGGCATGAAGGCATCGGGCTTCGTTCTGGCGGCGGTGGCGGCGCTGTCGCTTGGCGCCTGCGCGCCGCGCGCGCCGATCCCCACCGGCGAGGGCTTCAGCGGCGGCGCGGGCCTCGGCGCCGGCGGGGCCGGCGACGGCTTCGGGACCGGAGGATCGGTCACCGGCGGCACGCTGCCGGGCAGCTCGATCCCCGACACCGTGCTGTTCGCGGTCGACCAGACCACGCTGAGCGGGCAGGCGATCGGCACGCTCGACCAGCAGGTCGGCTGGCTGATGACCAACACCGCCGGGCGGATCGAGATCGAGGGCCACGCCGACGAGCGCGGCACCGAGCAGTACAACATCCAGCTCGGCGCCCGGCGCGCGGCGGCGGTGCGCGACTACATGGTCAGCCGCGGGATCCCGGACGGCCGGATCGGCACCAACACCTTCGGCCGCGCCCGGCCGGTGGCGACCTGCGCCGACGAGAGCTGCTGGTCGCAGAACCGCCGGGCGGTGACCGTCGTGGCCGGTCCGGGCGTGTGAGCGCGATGCGGGGCGCGATCCGGCGGCTGGCGCTGGGGCTGGCGGTCGCCGCGGCGCTCGGCGGGGCGGCGGCGGCGCAGAGCCCGGGGCCGAACCTCGGCGACGTGCGCGCCGACCTCGGCGTGCTCGACCGCCAGATCAGGGAGCTGCGCGCGGCGCTGGTGGCGAGCGGGCCGGGCAGCGGCCTGCCGACCGCGCCGGCGACGGCGCTGACCCGGCTCGACCAGCTCGAGGCCGAGCTGCGCCGGCTGACCAGCCGGGTCGAGGTGCTGACCAACGACGTCGAGCGGATCGCGGCGGACGCCTCGAACCGGGTCGGCGATCTCGAGTTCCGGCTGACCGAGCTGGAGGGCGGCGACACCAGCCTGCTCGGCGCGCCCGAGCCGCTGGCCGGCGGGGTGACGCCGGCCGCGCCGGCGACGCCGCCGGCGGCCGTCCCGGGCGGCGGCGAGCTCGCGGTCTCGGAGCGGGCCGATTTCGACGCGGCGGTGGCGGCGCAGGCGGCGGGGAACCCCGCCGAGGCGGCGCGGCGGTTCGAGGCGTTCCTCGCGACCTATCCGGGCGGGCCGCTGTCGGCCGAGGCGCAGTTCCGCCGCGGCGAGGCGCTGGGCGCCAGCGGCGACTGGCGCAGCGCCGCGCGCAGCTTTCTCGACTCGTTCAGCGGCGCGCCGACGGGGCCGTTCGCGCCCCCGGCGCTGCTGCAGCTCGGCGTGAGCCTCGGGCATATCGGCAAGACCGACGAGGCCTGCCTGACGCTGTCCGAGGTCGTCACCCGCTATCCGGGCTCGGAGGCGGCGGGCGCGGCGCCGGCGCAGCGCACGGTGCTGGGCTGCCCGTGACATCGCTGGCCG
>CAYTMB010000160.1:0-1898 GCA_964438465.1 uncultured Rhodovulum sp.
CGGTCGCCGCGTCTCGTCACATCGGGATCGGCTGCCGCCGGTGGATCGCGGCGACCCCGTCGCGGACCTCTTCGCTCAGCGTGACCTCGGCCGCGCCGAGATCGGTCGCGAGCTGGTCGAGCGAGGTGGCCCCGAGGATGACCGAGGCCATGAACGGGCGCTCGGCCGCCCAGGCCAGCGCCATCTGCGCCGGCTCGAGCCCGTGGTCGCGGGCCAGCGCGACATAGGCGTCGACGATGGGGCCGGAATGCGGGTTGATCCGCCCGGCCAGCGTGGGATTGATCGAGACACGCGAGCCCGCCGGGACCGCGCCGCCCTGGTACTTGCCGGTCAGCAGGCCGGCCGCCAGCGGCGAATAGGCCAGCAGGCCGACCTCCTCGTGGTGGCTGAGTTCGGCGAGATCGAGGTCGAAGATGCGCTGCATCAGCGAATATTCGTTCTGGATCGAGGCCACCCGCGGCAGGCCGTGCGCCTCGGACAGCTCGAGGAACTTCGCCACGCCCCAGGCTGTGTCGTTGGACAGGCCGATGGCGCGGACCTTGCCTTCGGCCACGAAGGCGCCGAGCGTGTCGAGGATCGCATGCAGCCGCGCGGCCTCGCCGCGGGGCTGGGCGCTGGGCGCATAGGTCCAGCTGCGGCGGAAATGGTAGCTGCCGCGGTTCGGCCAGTGCAGCTGGTAGAGATCGACATGGTCGGTCCGCAGCCGGCGCAGGCTGCCCTCGAGGGCCGCGCGCAGGGTCTCGGGCGTGATCGGCGCGCCGTCGCGGCCGACCGTCCGGTTGCCTTCGCCGGTGATCTTGGTGGCGAGCACGATGTCGCCGCGCCGCCCGGACTTCTCCAGCCACTGGCCGACGATGCGCTCGGTCTCGCCCGAGGTCTCGGCCGTCAGCGGCGTCGTCGGATACATCTCGGCGGTGTCGAGGAAATTCACCCCGCGGTCGAGCGCCATGTCGATCTGGGCGTGGGCCTCGGCGGCGGTGTTCTGGCTGCCCCAGGTCATCGTGCCGAGGCAGAACTTGCTGACGCGCAGACCGCTGCGGCCGAGTCTTCGGATTTCCATGGGATTCCCTCGCAATGCGGCGGCAGGTTTGCGCGAACCGGCGGCCGGGATCAAGGGCGCGCGAGGCCGGTCGGGACGACGAGCGGGCCGCCCGCGTCGCGCCCGAGATAGGCGGTGACGCCGTAGACCGCGGCGAGGCGGTCCGCGGTCAGCACGGTTTCGGGCGGGCCGTCCGCGACCAGCCGGCCGGCCCGCAGCAGCACGAGCCGGTCGCACCAGCGCGCGGCGAGGCCGAGGTCGTGCAGCGCCACCAGCACGCCGCGGCCGCGGGCGGCGAGGCGGCGCAGCGTCGCCATCAGCGCGAGCTGGTGCATCGGGTCGAGCCCGGCGGTGGGCTCGTCGGCGAGCAGCAGCGGCGCGTCCTGCGCCAGCGCGCGCGCGATCAGCGCGCGGGCGCGCTCGCCGCCCGACAGCTCCGTCGCGGGGCGGCCGCGGAACGCGCCGAGGTCCATGTCGGCGAGCGCGGCATCGACGGCGGCGCGGTCGGCGTCCGCGCCGGCGCGGTGGGGCAGGCGGCCGAGCGCCACCAGCGCCTCGACGCTGATCGCCCAGGCGAGGCTGCGGTCCTGCGGGACATAGGCCGCGCGCAGCGCCCGGGCGCGGGCGTCGAGCCGGTCGAGCGGCGCATCGCCGAGACTTATCGCGCCGCTGGCGGGCTGGAGGCCGAGGGCGGCGCGCAGCAGCGTGGTCTTGCCGGCGCCGTTGGGGCCGAGCAGGCCGACGACTTCGCCGGGAGCGATCGTGAGCGAAACCGCGTCGAGGACCCGGCGCGACCCGCGCAGGACGGTCACGGCGTCGAGCGCGAGCAGGCTCATGCCATGTCCCGCCGGTTGCGCCA
>CAYTMB010000160.1:1998-5874 GCA_964438465.1 uncultured Rhodovulum sp.
GCGCCGACCGCGAGCGCCGTGCCGGCGACGGCGAGCGCGCGGGTCCGCGTCAGCGAGACCCCGAGCGAGGCGGCGGCGTCCTCGCCCAGCGTCAGCGCGTCGAGCGCGGGGCCGAGCAGGAGCAGCAGCCCGCAGCCGGCGAGGATGAACGGCGCGGCCAGCGCGAACTGCGGCAGCGAGCGGTCGGCCAGCGAGCCGAGCAGCCAGTGCACGATCTCGGAGGCGGCGAACGGGTTCGGCGCGAGATTGAGCACCAGCGCGGTGAGGGCGGAGGCGAAGCTGGAGACGGCGAGGCCGGCGAGGATCAGCGTGATCGAGGACGACCCGGCGCCGGCCAGCGCCTGCACCAGCAGGGTCGCGGCGAAGGCGCCGGCGAGCGCCGTCAGCGGCAGCGCGAGCGGGAAGGCGGCGGCGAGGCCGGTGTAGAGCGCGAGCACGGCCCCGAGCGCGGCGGCGCCGGAGACGCCGAGCAGGCCGGGCTCGGCGAGCGGGTTGCGCAGATAGCCCTGCAGCGCCGCGCCCGACAGGCCCAGCCCGGCGCCGATCAGCAGCCCGAGCAGGGCGCGGGGCAGGCGGATCTCGCGCATGATGAGGGTGGTGGCCTCGCCGCGGCCGGTCAGCAGCGCGTTCAGGCTGGCGCCGGGCGGCAGGCCCGCGGGGCCGATCAGCAGCGAGGCCGCGAACAGCAGCGCCACGGCGAGGCCGAGGCCCGCGAGCGTCCGGCGGAAGCGCGCCGCGTCAGTCATCGCGGGCGGCGCGCAGGGTCTCGACCGCGCGCGCGGCGAGCGGCGTGCCGCAGACCCAGAGGTTGTCGGCGACCGTCGCGCGCGCGCCGCCGACGGCGCGGGCGGCGGGGTGGCGCAGCACCTCCTGCGCGCGCGCGGGGGTGGCGTAGTCCTGACCCGTGACGACGAGATCCGGGGCTTCCAGCACCAGCAGTTCGAGCGGCAGCCGGGCGAGGCCGGTCACGCCGCGCTCGGCCGCGACGTTGCGAAAGCCGGCCGCCGTCAGGATCGCGTCGGCGAGGGTGCCGGCGCCCGAGGTGTAGGCGTTGGCGTAGAACAGCGCCGCCCGCGGGGCCGGGCCCGCGGGCGGCGCTGCTGCGAGGGCCGCGTCCATCGCCGCGACCAGTTCGGCGGCGCGCGCCTCGCGGCCGAGCAGCGCGCCCATGCGGGTCATGTTGGCGCGGATGTCGGCGAAGCCGGTCTCGACGGGAAAGGTCTCGACCGCGAGGCCGAGCCGCTCCAGCGCCGCGCGGGTCGCCGCGTCGTCGTATTCGCCCCCGAGCACGAGATCGGGCTCGAGCAGGAAGATCTCCTCGGCCGAGCCGTGGTTGACCGGAAACGCCTCGGCCTCCGCGGCCATCGCCGAGGCCACCGGATCGCGCGCGACGTCGCTCACCGAGACCAGCTGACCCGGCGCCGCGATCAGCATCGCGAGCTGGTCGGTGCAGAGATTGGTCGAGACGACCCGGGCCGGCGGCCCGGCCAGGGCGGGCGTCGCGGCGATCCCGGCGAACGCCAGCAGGACCGCCGCGACGCGCATCAGAACCGCGCCGCCACGCCGGCGTAGAAGGCGCGGTCCGAGGTCGAGTACCCGCGCGCGGTCTGGTACTGCTCGTCGAACAGGTTGGCGGCGCGGACGTAAACCTCGGCCGCTTCGGTGACGGCGTAGGCGAGCCGGGCGTTCACCACGACATAATCCTTGGCGAAGCCCTTCGACTCCACCCCGGTCCGGTCGACCAGATCCCAGACGAAACTCGCGTTCACGTCGTAGCTGACCCGTCCGACGATGGTTCCCGCGACCGCGAGCGCCAGATCGTGGCGCGGGATGCGGTTGCGCGCGCGACCGTCCGCCCCCTCGGCGTCGGTGTAGGTGTAGGCGCCGGTCACCACCGCCGCCGGGCCGAACGCCCAGCTCGCGGACAATTCGGCGCCCCGGCTTTTGGCCGCGCCGTCGTCCTGGGTGTAGACGAAGGTCTCGTCGAACTCGATCAGGTCGTCGATCTCGAGCCAGAACAGCGTGGCGCCGGCTTCGCCGCGACCGCCGCCGAACCGCTGGCTGACGCCGATGTCGGCGCTGACGCTGGTCTCGGGCTCCAGGCCGTCGTTGCCGGAGAAGGGGTCGTAGAGCTCGTAGATCGACGGCGCCCGGAATCCGGTGCCGAGCGAGGCGCGCAGCGTGGTGTCGGGCGCCGGCAGCCAGGCCGCGGTCAGCCGGCCCGTCGGATAGCCGCCGAACTCGGAGTGTTCGTCGAAGCGGGCGGCGGCGTCGATCACCAGCGTCTCGCCGACGTCGATGGTCGACTGCACGAAGGCGCCCGCGATCCAGCTGTCGTCCTCGAACCGCGTGCGGCCGAAAGCGTCGGCGAAGCTGGTCTCGACGGTCTCGTAGGCGTAGTCGGCGCCCCATTGCAGCGCCACGGCGTCGGAGGGCGCGAAGGCCCCGATGTATTCGGCGCGGCTGCGGTCGCCGGTGGAGTCGAAGGTCGACGCGCCGAACAGCGGGTGGCGCGAGTCGAGGGTGCGGTCGACGTCGAAATAGCTGACCGCAAGCCTGCTCGAGACGCCGCCTTCGCTGGTCGCCTCGACGCCGCCGCGCAGGCCCCGGCTGGTCGCGTCGAAGGTGCTGGGCGCATCGACCGGAGCGCCGTTCACGATCTCGTCGTAGTCGCCGCTCTCGTCCTGCCAGAAGCCGGAGGCGAACAGGTCGGTCTGGTCGGTCAGGTAGTAGCGCCCGGTCGCCGACAGCCGGGTGGTGGTGTAGCCGTCGTCCTCGGAATTGCCGTCGGCCTCCTCGGCGGCGGAGAAGCCGTCAGTCTGGAACCGGGCGAGGGTGAGCGCGAACTCGCCCTTGTCGCCGAGGCCCGACAGCGTGTAGCCGCCGCGATAGGTCGAGAAGCTGCCGCCCTCGAGGATCGCGCGGTTCTCGATGCCCAGCTCGGCCGGGCGCGGCGAGGTGATCGAGATCACGCCGCCGACCGCCTGGCCGCCGTAGAGCGCGGACTGGCTGCCCTTCAGCACCTCGATGCGGCTGACGTCGTCGATCAGCAGGCCCGAGAGCGAGGGCGAGACCTGCGGGCCGGTGGGGTCGGAGACCTCGATGCCGTCGATCTCGACGCGGACGTACTGCTGCGGCGCGCCGCGCACGGCGAAGCCGGAGACGGTGCCGGCGGGGCCGTTCTGCTGGACGGTGACGCCGGGCAGGTCGCGCAGCTGTTCGAGCACGAAGGGCCGGCCGTCGGCCTCCAGCTCCGGCCCGGTCAGCACCGAGACCGAGGCGCCGGTGCGGGCCGGGTCGGAGGGCGCGCGGTTGGCCGTGAGCACGATGGGGTCGAGCAGGACGGGCTGGGCGGCGGCGGGGTCGGGCAGCGCCGCGAGGGGCAGCGCCCCCGCGAGGAAGAGGAGCGAGCGCATGATGCGCCTCCTTTGGCCGATGGCCGGGGGCGCCCCGGCCGGTTGTGAGACGTCATCGGCGGGAGGGCGGCGCCCTTCGCGTCTGACAGCGATGGTCTCACCGCTGCGGGACGACCGCACCGAACGCGCGCCCCGCGCGGCCGGATGGGTGATGTCGGGGCAGGTCTCCTGGCTCGCGGGTCTGGGCCCTGGCGTCCGCCTTCCCGGGAACGATCCCAGTGGCGCATCGGACGCGGGCTCGCCGCTCACAGTTGCGGGGGCAGCCGCGGGCTGGGGGAATTGTCCCCGCACCGCGTTCCCTTTTCATCCCGGCCCGTGAGCCGGAAAACCTCGACGGCCGGACATTCCGCCGCAGGGGCGGGGTTGTCAAGCGGGCGACCGAAGCCGGCGCGCAGGCGTATCATGATGATACAGGAGTTATATATTTGAATTAAAAGGGATATTCAGAGATGAACGGATC
>CAYTMB010000161.1:0-5841 GCA_964438465.1 uncultured Rhodovulum sp.
CCTTCGCCCGCAGCCGCTTGGTGAGCTCGCTGACCGACTGCTGCGCCTGCGCCACCGCCATGCCGTAGCCCGGCACGATGACGATGCTGTCCGCGTCGTCCAGCGCCGCCGCCACGCCCTCGGCGTCGATGGCGATCTGCTCGCCCTCGATCGCCATCGCCTCGCCCTGCGGCCCGCCGAACCCGCCGAGGATGACGCTGATGAAGTTGCGGTTCATCGCCCGGCACATGATGTAGGAAAGGATCGCGCCCGAGGAGCCGACCAGCGCGCCGGTGACGATCAGCAGGTCATTCGACAGCGTGAAGCCGATCGCCGCCGCCGCCCAGCCCGAGTAGCTGTTCAGCATCGAGATCACGACCGGCATGTCGGCCCCGCCGATCGCCATGATCAGATGCCAGCCGATCGCGCCCGCTATGATCGCGACGAGGATCATCGTCCAGATCCCGGCGCCGTAGAAATAGAGGATGCCGAGCAGCAGGCAGACCAGGCCCGCGGCGATGTTGATCTGGTGCCGGAACGGCAGCGTCAGCGCCTTGGAGTTCACCTGCCCCGACAGCTTGCCATAGGCCACGATCGAGCCGGTGAAGGTCACCGCGCCGATCAGGATCCCGAGGAACACCTCGACCCGCATGATCGCCAGCTCCACCGGCGTCTTGTGCGCCAGCGTCGCCGCGAATCCCGACAGCTGGTCCACCGTCCCGGCCGCCACCGCCGCCGCGGCGCGCCCGGCCTCGACGTCGGCGTTGAGCCCGATGAACACCGCCGCGAGCCCGACGAGGCTGTGGAACCCGGCGACCAGCTCGGGCATCTGGGTCATCTGCACCCGCGACGCCACGAAGGCGCCGATCGCGCCGCCGGCCACCAGCGCCGGCAGCAGCAGCGCGTAGCTGCCCACCCCCGGCCCGAAGATCGTGGCGATCACCGCCAGCGCCATGCCGACGATGCCGTACCAGATCGCCCGCTTGGCCTTTTCCTGGTTCGACAGCCCGCCGAGCGCGAGGATGAAGAGGACGCCCGCCACCACATAGGCGGCCGTGACCAGTCCGATGCTCATTGTCCGGGGCCCCTCAGCTCTTCTGGAACATCGCCAGCATCCGTCGCGTGACGAGGAAGCCGCCGAAGATGTTGATGGACGCCATCAGGACCGACAGCGCCGCGAGGATGGTGACGATCGCGCTCGAGGAGCCGATCTGCAGCAGCGCCCCGAGGATGATGATCGACGAGATCGCGTTGGTGATCGCCATCAGCGGCGTGTGCAGCGAATGCGCCACGTTCCAGATCACGTAGAACCCGACGAAGCAGCTGAGCACGAAGACGATGAAATGCTGCATGAAGCTCGCCGGCGCCGCGAGCCCGATCAGCAGCAGCAGCACGGCCCCGACGACGAGCATCCCGGTCGTGCGGTTGCCGGCCTTCCGCAGCGCCGCGGTCTCGCGGGCGGCCTTCTCCACCGCGGTCTCCTCGACGACCTTCGGCTTCGGCTTCGCCGCGGCGATCGCCTGCACCTTGGGCGGCGGCGGCGGGAAGGTCACGGCGCCGTCGTGGGTGACGGTGGCGCCGCGGATCACGTCGTCGTCCATGTTGACCAGCGGCACGCCGTCCTTCGACGGCGTCAGGTCGTCCATCATGTGGCGGATGTTGGTCGAGTACAGCGTCGAGGACTGCGTCGCCATCCGGCTGGGAAAGTCGGTGTAGCCGACGATCTTCACCCCATTCGGGCTCTCGACGATCTGCTCGGGCACCGTCAGGTCGCAGTTGCCGCCGCGCTCGGCGGCGAGATCGACCACCACCGAGCCCGGCTTCATCGCCGCGACCATCTCGGCGGTCCACAGCTTCGGGGCGGGGCGGCCGGGGATCAGCGCCGTGGTGATGACGATGTCCATCTCCGGCGCCAGTTCGAGGAACTTCGCCAGCTGCGCCTCGCGGAACTCCGGGCTCGACGGTGCGGCGTAGCCGCCGGTCGCGGCCCCGTCCTGGGCCTCGGCGAAGTCGAGATAGACGAATTCCGCGCCCATCGATTCGATCTGCTCGGCGACCTCGGGCCGCACGTCGAAGGCGTAGGTGATGGCCCCCAGCGAGGTCGCCGTGCCGATCGCGGCGAGGCCGGCGACGCCGGCGCCGACCACCAGCACCTTGGCCGGCGGCACCTTGCCCGCGGCGGTGATCTGCCCGGTGAAGAACCGGCCGAAGTTGTTGCCCGCCTCGATCACCGCCCGGTAGCCGGCGATATTGGCCATCGAGCTGAGCGCATCCATCTTCTGCGCGCGGCTGATGCGTGGCACCATGTCCATCGCAATGGCGGTGACGCCCTTGGCCTTCAGCGCCTCCAGCAGCTCGGGATTCTGCGCCGGGTACAGGAAGCTGATCAGGGTCTGGCCGCTGCGGGCCAGATCCAGCTCCGAGGCCTCGGGCGCGCGGACCTTGACGACGATGTCGGACTGCGCCCAGAGTTCGGCGGCCGAGGGGACGACCGCGACGCCGGCCTCGGCATAGGCTTCGTCGGAGAACCGCGCCGCCGTTCCGGCCCCGGTTTCGACCAGACAGTCGTAGCCGAGCTTCTTCAGCGCGGCCGCCGACTGCGGGGTCAGCGCGACCCGCTTCTCGCCGTCGACGATTTCCCTGGGGGCGCCAATCTTCACGGGCGTGTGCTCCTCTCTCGGCCGCGCGGTGACGTCTCGCGGCCAGTCCTCGGTCCGGGTGGGGGTCGCGCGTCCGGGCGTTTGTAGTGACGGGGTTGCGCCAAGTCAATTTCGCGTGTGCCCGGCGGCGCAGAACGAGCAGGCTCGGCGATCCGAGCGTCGACATGGGCCGACGCTCCCTGTGGATAACTCGGCCGTCAACATTTTACCTGAGCAAAATCAGTCTCTTGATCTCGGTCCCACCGTGGGACCGCGCGTCAGCTGCCGCGATAGGTCGAATAGCTGAAGGGGCTCAGCAGCAGCGGCACATGATAATGCGCCGACGCATCGGCGATCCCGAAGCGGATCGGAACCGCGTCGAGAAAGCGCGGGCCCTCCGCCGCCCCGAGATGCGCGTCGAGATACGCGCCCGCATGGAACACCAGCTCGTAGACGCCCGGCGCGACCTCGCCCCGGCCGATCACCGGCGCGTCGGTGCGGCCGTCGTCGTTGGTGACCACGCTGCGCAGCAGGCTGCGCGCGTCGCCCTCGATGCGCCAGACCTCGATGCGGACGCCTTCCGCCGGGCATCCGCGCGCGGCGTCGAGCACATGGGTGGTGACATAGCCTTCGGTCGCGGTCATCGGCGCTCTCCTGGTTTGCCGCACTATCGCCCCGTCCGGCCCCGCGGCGCCAGTGCCGCGAGCCTAAAGTTGTTTCAAGCC
Source organism: uncultured Rhodovulum sp. (assembly GCA_964438465.1). GTDB lineage: Bacteria > Pseudomonadota > Alphaproteobacteria > Rhodobacterales > Rhodobacteraceae > Amaricoccus. The sequence goes on from CAYTMB010000161.1 coordinate 3,344, forward strand.
GATTTTGAAAGTCACGGCGAGTCCGTTGCCCTACGATGGCGCCCGCAGGACGGCCGCAGACGGGAGCGCGCAAAGTGAACCGGTATCCGAGAAACATGCAGGGCTACGGCGGCCGACCCCCGGCGGCGGACTGGCCGGGCGGCGCGCGCATCGCCGTCCAGTTCGTGCTGAACTACGAAGAGGGCGGCGAGAACTCGATCCTGCACGGCGACGCCGCCTCCGAGGCCTTCCTCAGCGAGATCACCGGCGCCGCGCCCTGGCCGGGCCAGCGGCACTGGAACATGGAATCGATCTACGAATACGGCGCCCGCGCCGGGTTCTGGCGCGTCCACCGCATGTTCACCGCCCGCGACATCCCGCTGACGATCTACGGTGTCGCCACCGCGCTGGCGCGCTCGCCGGCCCAGGTCGCCGCGATGCAGGACGCCGGCTGGGAGATCGCCAGCCACGGCCTGAAATGGATCGACTACCGCGACTACAGCCGCGAGGCCGAAGCCGCCGACATGGCCGAGGCGATCCGGCTGCACACCGAAGTCACCGGCGAGCGCCCGCTCGGCTGGTACACCGGGCGCTGTTCGGTCAACACCGTCGATCTGGTCACCGAGGCGGGCGGCTTCGCCTATGTCTCGGACGCCTACGACGACGACCTGCCCTACTGGCGCGAGCACGCCGGCCGGCAGCAGCTGATCATCCCCTACACGCTCGACGCCAACGACATGCGCTTCGCGATCCAGGCCGGCTACACCCAGGGCGAGGATTTCTACGCCTACCTGAAGGACGCCTTCGACACGCTCTACGCCGAAGGCGCGGCGGGCGGGGCCAAGATGATGTCGATCGGCCTGCACTGCCGGCTGATCGGCCGCCCCGGCCGCGCCGCGGCGCTGGCGCGCTTCCTCGACTACGCGCAGGGCCACGGCCAGGTCTGGTTCCCGACCCGCCTGCAGATCGCCCGGCACTGGGCCGAGCGCCACCCGGCGCCCGAACCGCGCGAACGCCCGTCGGCGATGGACCGCGAGACCTTCGTCGCCCGCTTCGGCGGCGTGTTCGAACACTCGCCCTGGGTCGCCGAACGCGCCTGGGCGCTGGAGCTCGGGCCCGCCCACGACACCGCCGGCGGCCTGCACAGCGCGCTCGCGCGCGCCTTCCGCTCCGGCTCGGAGGCCGAGCGCCTCGGCGTGCTGACCGCCCACCCCGACCTCGCCGGCAAGCTCGCGGCGGCGAAACGCCTGACCCCGGAGTCGACCGCCGAACAGGCCGGCGCCGGCCTCGACTCGCTGACCGACGCCGAGCGCGCCCGCTTCACCGAACTCAACGACGCCTATGTGGCGAAGTTCGGCTTCCCGTTCATCATCGCGGTGCGGGGCCTCTACAAGACCGACATCCTGGAGGCCTTCGAGCGGCGCATCGCCAACGACCGCGCGCAGGAATTCGCCACCGCCGGCCGGCAGGTGGAGCGCATCGCGCTCCTGCGCCTGCGCGACATGGTTCCCGAATGACCGCCTCCGATCGCCTCTGGATCAAGACCCCGCTCGCCGTCCTCGCCGAGGACGCGGCCGGCGGCGTCGTCGTCGAGGCCGGCCGCATCGTCGAACTGGTCCCCGCCGGCGGCGCGCCGGCGGCGCCCGCGCGGATCTTCGACGCCTCGAACCACGTCGTGCTGCCGGGCCTCGTCAACACCCACCACCATTTCTACCAGACCCTGACCCGCGCCCACCCCGACGCGATCAACAAGGAGCTGTTCCCCTGGCTCCAGGCGCTCTACCCGATCTGGGCGCGGCTGACGCCCGACGCCCTGCGCCTCGCGACCCGCCTCGCGCTGACCGAGCTGATGATGTCCGGCGTCACCTGCTCGTCGGACCACCAGTACGTCTTTCCCGCCGGGCTCGAGGACGCGCTCGACATCCAGGCCGACGAGGCCCGCGCCCTCGGCGTCCGCATGACGCTGAACCGCGGCTCGATGAACCTCTCGGTCAAGGACGGCGGCCTGCCGCCCGACAGCGTGGTGCAGGACGCCGACGTGATCCTCGCCGACTGCGAACGCGTGATCGCCCGCCATCACGACGCCTCCGAAGGCGCGATGATCCAGGTCGCGCTGGCGCCCTGCTCGCCGTTCTCGGTCACCCGCGAGCTGATGGCCGGGACCGCCGAACTCGCCGCGCGCTGCGGCTGCGGCCTGCACACCCACCTCGCCGAGACCCATGACGAGGACGCCTTCTGCCTGTCGAGCTTCGGCCTGCGCCCGCTCGACTATCTCGAATCGGTCGGCTGGATGGGGAGCCGCACCTGGCTCGCGCACGGCGTCCACTTCGGCGACGCGGAAATCGCCCGGCTCGCCGCGGCCGGGGTCGGGGTCTGTCACTGTCCGACCTCGAACATGACCCTCGCCTCCGGCCAGTGCCGGACGCGCGAGCTGGAGGCCGCCGGCGTCAAGCTCGGCCTCGGGGTCGACGGCTCGGCCTCGAACGACAGCTCGAACCTGATGGAGGGCGTGCGCCACG
>CAYTMB010000162.1:0-5816 GCA_964438465.1 uncultured Rhodovulum sp.
CAGCTTGACCTGGGCGAGCCCGGCCACCTCCTTGGTCCAGCCGAAGCCCTCCTCGCCCCCCCCGGATCATCTGCCACAGACCCGGCACTCCGGCGGCCTCGTACAGCAGCCGATGGAAGGTGGAGTCCCGCGCGTCGAAAGCGCCCGGGACGCCGGCCTCCAGCGCAATGGCCTGCTGCGCCAGAACCATGCCCAACTGATCGACCAGATCGCCATCGGGAAGGTTGGCCAGCCGCTCGGCCACTTCAAGTTCGACTGCCCGCCGCAGAAAATGGGTTTCGAGGGCCTTTGACGCATCGATCAGGCTGACGCGGGTGGCGTGCTGGGGAAAAATCTCGATCAGGTCCTCTTCCGCGAGCTTGAGCAGCGCGTCGCGGATCGGAGTCTGGCTAACCTGGAACATTTCCATCATCTCGCCCCGCTGCAGGACCTTCCCGGCGGCAGGAACCAGGGCCGAGATCCGGTCTGGCGCCTGGGCTGCTAGGCTCTGGGCGACCATGCCGCCGATCGAAAGGCCGACCAGGGGCAGAGTGTCCATCCCGAGCGCGTCGAGCACCCTCGATCGTGTAGGGACCGGCTGGCGCGTCGCTCGCGCCGTGGCCGCGCAGGTCGGGGCGCAGCACCCAAAACTTCCCGGCCAGAGCCTCCGCCTGGGGTTGCCAGACCCGGTGATCGGTTCCGAGCGAGTGCAGCAGCATCAGCGGTGGCGCGTCCTGCGGGCCGTCGGCCCGCTAGGTGCATCGTGAAGCCGGGGAGCGCGAGGCGCATCGCCGTCACTCCGCCGGAACCGCGGCCTGCGCCGCCGCCGACCGGATCCGCGCCCGTCTGCTCTTGGCGAGCATGGCGAGGGCGGCGAGGAAGGCGGGCAGCGCGGCGGCGGCGAAGACGGTGGCGAGGTCCCAGCCGAGCGAGAGCAGCACGCCGCCGACCATCGATCCGAGCACCGAGCCGGTGCGTCCGACCGCGTTCGCCCAGCTCACGCCGGTCGCGTGGCTCGCGGTCGGATAGAACCCGGCGGCGAGCGCATTGATCCCGACCTGGGCGCCGGCGACGCCGAAGCCCGCGCCGAAGATCGCCAGCACCAGCAGCCAGGGCGCCGCGACGGCGTTGCCGAGCAGGATCACGAAGCCTCCGGCGACGAGGTAGGCGGCGGCCAGGACCCGGTGAGGCTCGAAGCGGTCCATCAGCCGGCCGATCAGGATGGCGCCCACTGTCCCGCCGGTTGCGAGCGTGGCGCCCATCAGCGAGGCGTGCTCCATCGAGAAGCCGGCCGTGGTGATCAGCAGCGGCAGCCAAGACGACAGCAGGTAGAAGACGAGCAGGCTCATGAAGAACGTGGTCCAGATCAGCAGCGTGCCGAGCGCGAGGCCGCCGCGGAAGAGCTGGCCGACCGGCGAGCCCGGCGCCTTCGCCGGCCGCGCGAAGGCGGCGCCCGCGAGATCGGCGCCCGGGGCCATGCGGCCGAGCACCTCCGCGACCCGCTCGGGTGCGGCGCCGCGCAGCGCGAGGTAGCGCGGGCTTTCCGGCAGGAACGCCAGGAGGACCGGCGTGAGGACGAGCGGCAGCACGCCGCCGAGCATCAGGAGACCCGGCCAGCCGAAGGCCGCGACGATCGAGGAGGCGGCGAGGCCCGCCGCCGCCGAGCCGATGGTGAAACCGCAGAACATCAGCGTGACGAGCGAGGAGCGGCGCTTCTCGGCTACCTTCCGGAGGTGATCCGCCGCTACCGCAACGCGCGCCCCGAGGTCGAGATCACGCTTCACGAGATGACCTCGCTCGAGCAGATCGTCGCGCTGAAGGAGGGTCGCATCGACGTGGGTTTCGGCCGCATCCCGCACGACGACCCGATGGTCGACCGGGTGCTTATGCGCAACGAGCGGCTGATGGTGGCGGTGCCTGGAACCCACGCGCTTGCCGCCGGTCCCGGGCCGCTGCGGCTCGCCGATCTCGCCGACCTGCCGTTGATCGTCTACCCCAAGGCGCCGCGGCCGAGCTATGCCGATCAGGTGCTCGCGCTGTTCCGCGACCGCGACCTGCGGCCGCCGCTGGTGCGCGAGGTCAAGGAATTGCAGACGGCGCTTGGGCTCGTCGCGGCCGAGAGCGGCGTCTCGGTGGTGCCCGCCTCGGTCGAGCGGCTGCGCAGGGACAACGTGCTCTACATGTCGCTCGACGAGCCGGATGCGATCTCGCCGATCATCATGAGCAAGCGCCGCGATGATCCGTCGCCGGAGATCGCTCTGGTCCTGAAGCTGATAAGGCAGATGTATCGTGACGAAGGGATCGTCTTCGGGCGCCGATACCCCGGCGCAGTCCGGGAGCGCCCCCGGGCGGGCGGCCGCGCCGCCTCGCCGGCCACCGCTCCGAGGCCGCCGTGCCGCAGGCCCTCCACCGTACAGGCCAGCACCGTCCGGTCGTCGCCGGCCTAGACATAGATCACCCGGCCGGGGGCAAGGCCGGCCGGGGCCAGCGCCCACGCAAAGAGGTTGGGCCGCGCGATGCACCAGAGCGGCTCGCCTTTCGTATGCGCGGCGATGCCGGCGGCGAAGAGCGCGGCCACGGCGCCGTTGCGCGCCCCATTGCCGCCGCCGGCGACCTCATGCCGGGCGCCAAGCGCCAGCCCGCCGCCGGGGAGGCGGGAGTCCACCTCGGCGATATCCAAGGGAAGCGCCGCGGTGAAGCGGCGGCTCGCTGGATCGCCGCCCTGACGGCGAACGTGGTCGTGGCGCTCCCGTGACGAACTTGCCCCAGGGCGCCTGCCGCCATTCCAACGAAAGGGTCACGCCCTCAAACCCCGGGATCAAACATCTGGCCGCCGTCCGCCGCCGCGCCGGCGAGGTCGTCGATGATCGGGCAATCGGGGCGGTCGTCGCCGTGGCAGCGCGCGACGAGATGCCCGAGCGCGCCGCGCATGCCGTTGAGCTCGACGATCTTGCGGTCGATCTCCGCCAGATGCCGTTGCGCCAGCTCCTTCACGTCGGCGCTGGCGCGCCCGCGATCTTCGTAGAGCGCGAGCAGGGCGCGGCAGGCCTCGATGGTGAACCCCAGCGAGCGCGCCCGCGCGAGGAAGACCAGCTTGTGGACCTCGCGGTCGCCGAATTCGCGGTAGCCGTTCGCGCCGCGCCGCGGGCGGATCAGCCCGATGTCCTCATAATAGCGAATGGTCTTGGCGGGCAGCCCGCAGCGGTCCGCCACGTCACCGATGTTCATCGCGCGCCTCCTTTCGGATCGTCCTGTTAGGGCCTCCGGCCGCGGGAAGGTCAAGCCGCGCTTTTCCGCTGCACGCGCTTGCCTTCCAGCTACTGGAAGGACCATATGCCAGTTCGGCATTGATGGAGGAAACGGGAATGGATGCGTCGAACATGGCGACGGCGGCGGTGACGCGGGATCCCGTCTGCGGAATGACCGTCGATCCCTCGGCCGGAAAACCGGCGCATGACCACGACGGGCGCATGTTCCATTTCTGCTCCGAGCGGTGCCGGGCGCGGTTCGCGGCGGCGCCGGACGACTTCATCGCCGCGACCGATCCGGTCTGCGGCATGAAGGTCGATCGCGCCTCGGCCGCCCATATGGCGCGCGCCGACGGCGCCACGGCCTATTTCTGCTCGGCGCGCTGCAAGGACAGGTTCGAAGCAGCGCCGCAGGATTATCTCGGGGTCCGGCCCGCGCCGGCGGCGGCGCCCGCGGGGACGATCTACACCTGTCCGATGCATCCCGAGATCGAACAGGCCGGACCGGGCGACTGCCCGATCTGCGGCATGGCGCTGGAGCCGAAGGGCGCGCCGGCCGGCGAGACCGGGCCGAATCCCGAGCTGGTGGACTTTCGCCGCCGCTTCGCCGTCGGCGCCGCGCTGACGCTTCCGCTGCTCGTCCTCGCGATGGGGCCGATGCTGGGCCTGCCGGTCCACGACTGGCTCGGCGCGCGCGCGGCGCGCTGGATCGAGCTGGTCCTCGCGACCCCGGTGATCCTGTGGTGCGGCTGGCCGTTCCTGCTGCGCGGCGCGAAGTCGTTCCGCAGCGGCAATCTCAACATGTTCAGCCTGATCGCGATGGGGGTGACGGCGGCCTATGTCTTCAGCGTCGCGGCGGTGCTGGCCCCCGGCCTGTTCCCCGCCGGCTTCCGCGATCACCATACCGGCGAGGTCGGCGTCTACTTCGAGGCGGGCGCGGTGATCGTGGTGCTGGTCCTGCTCGGCCAGATCCTCGAACTCGGCGCCCGCGAGCGCACCGGATCGGCGATCCGGGCGCTGCTCGACCTCGCGGCCAAGACCGCGCGGGTGATCCGCCCGGATGGGCGCGAGGAGGAGGTCCCGCTCGATGAGGTCCGGGTCGGCGACCGCCTGCGGGTGCGGCCGGGCGAGAAGGTCGCGGTGGACGGCGTGGTGGTCGAGGGCCGCTCGTCGGTCGACGAGGCGATGCTGACCGGCGAGCCGACCCCGGTCGAGAAGGTCGCGGGCGACCCGGTGACCGGCGCCACGATCAACGGAACCGGCAGCCTGATCGTCGAGGCGCGACGCGTCGGCGCCGACACCATGCTCGCGCAGATCGTCGACATGGTCGCGGCCGCCCAGCGGTCCCGCGCGCCGATCCAGAAGCTGGCCGACGCCGTCGCCGGCTGGTTCGTGCCGGCGGTGATCGTCGTGGCGGCGCTCGCCTTCGCCGGCTGGGCGATCTGGGGACCGGCGCCGTCGCTCGCCTATGCGCTGGTGGCGGCGATCGCGGTCCTGATCATCGCCTGTCCCTGCGCGCTCGGCCTCGCCACGCCGATGTCGATCATGACCGCGACCGGCCGCGGCGCGCAGGCCGGCGTGCTGATCCGCGACGCCGAGGCGCTGGAGCGCTTCGCCGAGGTCGACACGCTGGTGATCGACAAGACCGGCACGCTGACCGAGGGCAAGCCCAGGCTGGTCGCCGTGCTGCCCGAAGCCGGCTGGACCGGGGACGAGGCGCTGCGCCTCGCCGCCAGCCTCGAACGCGGCTCCGAGCATCCGCTGGCCGAAGCGATCGTCCGAGGCGCCGAGGCGCGCGGGCTGGCGCTGGCCAAGGCCGCGGATTTCGAGGCGCTGACCGGCATGGGCGTGCGCGGCGTCGTGGACGGCCGCCCGGTCGCGCTCGGCAACCTCAAGCTGCTCGAGACGCTGGGCGTCGCCGGGGACGCCGTCTCCGCGGCGGCGGACATGCGCCGCGACGCCGGCGAGACGGTGATGTTCGTCGTGGTCGACGGCGCCGTCGCCGGGCTGGTCGCGGTCGCGGATCCGGTGAAGGAGACGACGCCGGCGGCGCTGGAGGCGCTGCGCGGGCTCGGCTTTCGCATCATCATGGCGACCGGCGACAGCGCGCGCACGGCGCGGGCGGTCGCCGGTCGGCTGGGGATCGACGAGATCCGCGCGGATGTCTCGCCGCAGGACAAGGCGCAGCTGGTCCGCGACCTGCAGGCCGAGGGCCGCAAGGTGGCGATGGCCGGCGACGGCGTGAACGACGCGCCGGCGCTGGCGCAGGCCGACGTCGGGGTGGCGATGGGCGCCGGCGCCGACGTCGCGATCGAGAGCGCGGGCGTCACCCTGCTGCGCGGCGACCTCGGCGGCATCGTCCGGGCGCGGCGGCTGGCGCAGGCGACGATGCGCAACATCCGCCAGAACCTTGTCTTCGCAATGGGTTACAACGCCGCGGGCGTGCCGATCGCGGCGGGCGCGCTCTATCCGGCGTTCGGGCTGCTGATCTCGCCGATGTTCGCGGCGGCGGCGATGAGCCTGTCCTCGGTCTCGGTCGTGGTCAACGCCCTCCGGCTGCGCCGCGTGGCGCTGGACGGCCCCGCGACG
>CAYTMB010000163.1:0-5772 GCA_964438465.1 uncultured Rhodovulum sp.
GGCGTGGAGCCGACGAAGCCCACCGCCATGATGTCGGGATGGTCGAGGATGGCGTCGACCGCCTCCTTGTCGCCGTTCACCACCTGCAGCACGCCGTCGGGCAGGCCGGCCTCCTGCATCAGCTCGGCGAGCATCAGCGGCACGGACGGGTCGCGCTCGGAGGGCTTGAGGATGAAGGCGTTGCCGCAGGCGATGGCCGGGCACATCTTCCACATCGGGATCATCGCCGGGAAGTTGAACGGGGTGATGCCGGCGACCACCCCGAGCGGCTGGCGCATCGAATACATGTCGATGCCGGGGCCGGCGGCGTCGGTGAACTCGCCCTTCAGCAGATGCGGCGCGCCGATGCAGAACTCGGCCACTTCCAGCCCGCGCACCACGTCGCCCTTGGCGTCGGGCAGGGTCTTGCCGTGTTCGCGGCTGAGCGCCTCGGCGAGCTTGTCCATGTCGCGGTTCAAGAGCTCGACGAACTTCATCATCACCCGCGCCCGGCGCTGCGGGTTGGTGGCGGCCCATTTCACCTGCGCGCGGGCGGCGCCGGCCACCGCGGCGGCGAGCTCGGCGGCGCTCGCCAGCGGCACGCGGGACTGCACCTCGCCGGTGGCGGGGTTGTAGACCTCGGCGAAGCGGCCGGAGGTTCCGGGCGCGCGCTTGCCGTCGATGAAATGCGTGAGATCCTGCATGGCGTTCCCCCTGATCTGCTTTGCCCGGAACCCTAGCGGCAATTTCGCCGGGGCGCAGGCGGTTTTTCTGCGCGGGCGCGATGCAAATTTGCATCGCGACCTGGCTGTGCTAGAAGGCGGGCATGCAAAAAAGCGCGATGAAATGGGACGATCTCCGGGTGTTCCTCGCGGTGGCGCGGCGGGTGCGGCTGCAGGCGGCGGGGCGCAGCCTCGGGCTCGATCCGGCGACGGTCGGGCGGCGGGTCACCGCGCTGGAGGAGGCGCTGGGCTCGCGGCTGTTCGACCGCTCGGCGCAGGGCTACGCGCTGACCGAAGCCGGGCGCAGCCTGCTCGACCACGCGCAGGCGATGGAGAGCATCGCCGCCGCGGCGGTCGACGAGGCCGGCGGCCAGGCCGACCGGCTGTCGGGCACCGTGCGCATCGGCGCGCCGGACGGGGTGTCGAACTATCTGCTGATCGACGCCTGCGATGCGCTCAGCCGCGACAACCCCGGCCTGCAGGTGCAGGTGGTGGCGCTGCCGCGGATGTTCTCGCTCAGCAAGCGCGAGGCGGATCTCGCGATCACGGTCTCGCCGCCGACCGCCGGCCGGCTGACGGTGCGCAAGATCGCCGACTACCGGCTGCGGCTGTACGGCCGCGCGGACCTGGTCGCGGGGCTGGGGGCGGTGCGCACCATGGACGATCTCGAGGGCGTGCGCGGCATCGGCTACATCTCGGACATGATCTTCGACAAGGAGCTCGACTATTACGCGCTGCTCGGGCGCTCGACCGAGCCGTCGCTGACCTCGAACTCGCTGATCATGCAGCTGCGCTGGTGCCTGCGCGGCTGCGGGCTGTGCATCCTGCCGGAGTTCGTCGCGCGCGAGCACGCCGAGCTGCGCGAAGTGCTGCCCGACGACATCCGGCTGACGCGCGCCTTCTACCTCGTGCGCCACCAGGACGACGCCCGGGTGGCGCGGATCAACCGCATGGCCGAGGTGGTGGTCGACTGGATGCGCCGGGCGCTGATCGACGGCGAGCCGGGCGGCCGGATGGCGGAGTTCACAGCGGAACGGACTCGAACAGCCCCCTGAGCAGCCGGGCGCTGCGCGCCAGCGCCGCGTGTTCGTCCGGGTCGAGGTCGGGGAAGATCTCGGCGGTGACGCCGCCCGCGCCGATCACGCGCGGGACCGACAGCGCCACGTCGCGCACGCCCTCGACCTCCGGCGTGACGATCGAGACCGACAGCACCGCCTGTTCGTTCATCCCGATCGCCCGCACGATCCGCGCGAGGCCGGCGCCGATGCCGTAGTAGGTCGAGCCCTTGCCCGCGACGATGGTGTAGGCGACGTTGCGGGTCTCGCTGTCGATCCGGGCGCGCACCGCGTCGGTGATCGGGGCGCCGACATGCGCGGCGAAGGCGGTGATCGGGATCGCCCCGGCCTTGGCGCAGGACCAGGCCAGCACCTGGCTGTCGCCGTGCTCGCCGAGCACATAGGCGTGCATCGAGCGCGGCGAGATCGACAGATGCGCCCCGAGCAGGCTGCGAAACCGCGCGGTGTCGAGGATGGTGCCCGAGCCGATCACCCGCGTCCGCGGCAGGCCGGAGACCGCCTGGGCGATCTGGGTCATCACGTCGACCGGGTTCGAGGCGATCAGCAGGATCGCGTCGGGGGCCGTGCGCATGATCTCGCCGACCACCTGGCGGAACACCGCGGCGTTGCGGCCGAGCAGGTCGATGCGGGTCTCGCCGGGACGCTGGGCGACGCCGGCGGCGATGATCACGACGCGGGCGCCGGCCAGCGCGTCGTAGTCGCCCGAGGCGACCGTGGCGCCGCCGCCGAACGGCATGGCGTGGGCGATGTCGAGCGCGTGGGCCTCGGCCATCGCCGGGTTGTGGTCGACCAGCACGATCTCGCTCGCCGCGCCCGTGAGCCCGATGGCGTAGGCGGCGGCGCTGCCGACCATGCCCGTTCCGACGATCCCGACCTTCATGTGCGGCTTCCCTGTTGCGGCGTCGCCGCGGATCCTAGCGCAGGAGGCGCACGCGCCGGAAGCCGCCGCGTCGTCAGCGCAGCTTCGGCGGGCGGTCCGGGTCGCGGCCGGGCGCGCGCGGCGGCGCGGCGGGTTCCGGCGGCGGGGGCGGGCGGAAGCGCAGCCCGACGCGCTCGAAGGCGGACCGGGCCGGCGCGCCCGGGGCGAGGAAGGTGACGTCGAGCGCGTCTTCGGGGGCGCCGGAGAAGCGCACCGCTTCGGCGATCGCCGAAGCGACGGCGGGCTGTGCGGCTTCGGGCGCGCCGGCGATGGCGAGCGCGAGGCGTTCGGTCCCGTCCTCGAGCCGCAGCGCGCCGAGCCAGGCGGCTTCGATCCGGCCGGTCATCGCGCCGAGCTTGGGGCCGAGCGCCGCGATCAGCGCCGGGCTGGCGCCGGTCGGCGGGCCGATGGATCGCACGCGCGCCTCGGCTGTCTCGGCCTCGGCCGTGGCCGTCATCCCGGCGAGCCAGTCGATCTCCTCGGCCGAGAGCAGCGCCTCGGAGGGCGCCACGCCGGGGTTGAGCGCGAGGCCGAGCCCCCGTCCGGCCAGCGCCGCGGCCAGCCGCCGGCCGGGCAGCGCGGCATAGGGCGCCGGCGCGTCGAGGAAGGCCGCCAGCCGGGCGTCGCGGTCGAAGGCCAGCGCGAAGCGGCCGGCGTCGAGGTCGACGAGGCGCGGGCGGAGGCGGTCGTCGGACGGCTCGGCCTCGAGCAGGACGAACAGCTCGGCGTCGAGGATGCGCTCGAAGAAGCGCAGCCGCGCCGCGTCGTCCTCGGGGGCGGCGGTCATCGCCGCATGGGCGGTGTCGAGCGGGCTGGGCGCGTCGTCGGTCATGCCGGGCCGATCAGGGCCGCGACGCGGCGGCGCAGCTCGGGCACGAGATCCGCCTCGAACCACGGGTTGCGCCGCAGCCAGCCGGTGTTGCGCCAGGACGGATGCGGCAGCGGCATCAGCGCGGGGCCGACCTCGCGCCAGCGCGCCACGGTCGCGGTGACCGCGCCCGGTCCCAGCCGCCAGCGCTGGGCGTGGCCGCCGATCAGCAGGGTGAGCCGGACGCGCGGCATCGCCGCCAGCGCGCGGCGCCGCCAGGTGGCGGCGCAGACCGGCGGCGGCGGCAGGTCGGCGCCGCGCGCGTCGTAGCCGGGAAAGCAGAAGGCCATCGGCAGCACCGCGAAGCGGGCGCGGTCGTAGAAGGTCGCGCGGTCGACGCCGAGCCAGTCGCGCAGCCGGTCGCCGGAGCGGTCGTCGAACGGGCGGCCCTTGGCGTGGACCTGGGCGCCGGGGGCCTGGCCGGCGATCAGCACCGGAGCGCGGTCCGAGAGCCAGGGCACGGGGCGGGGGGCGTGGGCGGTGCGGCTGCGCGCGAAATCGGGCGCGCAGAGCCGGCAGGCCGCGATCTCGCGCGTCAGCGTCGCGACGTCGTGGAGCCCTCCGCCGTCCATTCCGGCTGCGTAGCCGCGCGCCTGCGGCGCGTCAATCGCGGCCGCGCGGGCCTTTCCCTTCGGCGGCCGTCGGTCTAGGGTCCGCGCCAAATCGAACAGGAGGGCCCGATGGCCGAAATCAAGGATGCCGAGAACACGCTGGTGATCACGCTCGCCGGCGGCGAGGTGGTGGTCGAGATGCTGCCCGACGTCGCCCCGAAGCATGTCGAGCAGATCAAGGCGCTGGTCCGGGCCGGCGAGTACGACAACGTGGCGTTCCACCGGGTGATCGACGGCTTCATGGCCCAGACCGGCGACGTGGCGCATGGCGACATGGAGGACGGCTTCAACATCGGCCGCGCCGGCACCGGCGGCTCGACCAAGCCGAACATCCCGGCGGAGTTCTCCAAGCTGCCGTTCGACCGCGGCGTCTGCGGCATGGCCCGCAGCCAGAGCCCGAACAGCGCCAACAGCCAGTTCTTCATCATGTTCAAGGACGGGCATTTCCTCAACGGCCAGTACACCGTCTGGGGCCGGGTGATCTCGGGCATGGAGCATGTCGATGCGATCACCCGCGGCGAGCCGCCGCGCAGCCCCGACCGGATGATCGCGGTCAAAGTGGCGGCCGACGCATGATCCGGCGCACCTTCCTGGCGCTGGGGCTGGCGCTGTCGCTGGCGGGAGGCGCGCTGGCGCAGGACGCCGAGAACACGCTGGTGATCGAGGTCGAGGGCAAGGGCGTCGTCGAGATCGCGCTGCGGCCGGACCTCGCGCCGCAGCATGTCGCGCGGATCAAGGAGCTGGCCCGCAGCGGCGCCTATGACGGCGTGGCGTTCCACCGGGTGATGGAGGGCTTCATGGCCCAGACCGGCGACGTCGCCTTCGGCAAGAAGGACGCCTATGCCGGCGGCCGGGCCGGGACCGGCGGGTCGGACCTGCCGGACTTGCCGGCGGAGTTCTCGGACGCGAAGTTCGAGCGCGGCGTGGTCGGCATGGCGCGCAGCCAGGACCCGAATTCCGCCAACAGCCAGTTCTTCATCATGTTCGCGCCGGCGCCGCATCTCGAGGGCGAGTATACGGTGGTGGGCGAAGTGATCTCCGGCCAGGAGGTCGTCGACTCGATCCGGCTCGGGGCCGGCCAGAGCGGCTCGGTGGCGGATCCGGACTACATGTCCCGGGTCCATGTAAAGGCGGACGGCTGACCCCGCCGCCGCCCGCAATCCAGGCATCGGTCCCAACGTGGGACCGATGTCTATGTGTATGATATTGAAAGATAACCCACCTCGCCGTTAAGCTGATGGCAATCTTTGCCGGGCCGGCCGCGAGGCGGCGGCGCGGCGATCGCGGGGCTTGATCCGTGGGGCGCCGCGGATCAAGCTGGCGCATCTGGGGCGGCGATCGCTACGGTCGCCGGCGGAATTCACAGGGCGGAGGAACGACACTTGGCAGGCAAACTGACGCTCGACGAGCGCAAGGATCGCCTCGGCGCCGCGATCGCGGCGGCGCAGGCGAAGCTGGCGGCGCGGCTGAACCTCGACGACGACAGCATCGGCGCGGCGCTGGCGTCGATCAACGACGATCTCGACCAGATCGTGCACGAGGACCAGACCGCCGCGCAGCGCGAGTACGACAAGATCGAGGCGCGGCTGATGGCCGA
>CAYTMB010000164.1:0-5770 GCA_964438465.1 uncultured Rhodovulum sp.
CAGTCCGGACGGGCCACGAAGGCGGCGAGCTGGTCGAGGGTCGCGCCCCAGCCCTCGTGGAATCCCATGTCCGCGTGCTTGCGGCTGTCTTCGGCGGTCCTGTGCAGCACGCGGGCGGAATAGCGGGCGCCCCGGCCCTCGGCGGCGAAGGTGATGATCGCGGTCAGCGCGAGCCAGGGCTCGGTCGGGCGCCAGCCCTCGGCGAGCGCGGTGGTCCAGACCAGCCGCCGCTCGGGGACGACATCGAGGAAACAGCCTTCGACATGGGGCTCGAAGGCGCCGCCGCCCGTGCGCATCCGGGTCTCGAAGCCGCCGCCCGGACGCAGGTCCAGCTTGACGACCTCGCATTCGTAGGGAGCGGGGATCCACCACTGCGCGAGGCGCTCGGGCCGGCTCCACGCCCGCCAGACCCTGGCCGGCGGCGCGTCGATGAAGCGCGATATCGAAAGCTCGTCGTCATGTGCGGTCATTCCGCGTCGTCCTCCGGCGTCCGGGTCTCCACATAGGCGGCGAGCCGGTCGGCGCCGGCCCGCCAGAAGGCGCGCTGTTCGGACAGCCAGGCCTCGGCGTCGCGCAGCCGCCCGGCCTCGATCCGGCAGGTGCGGACGCGGCCGCGCTTTTCGGTCGCGATGAGCCCGCTCGCCTCGAGGACGCGCAGGTGCTTGAGGAAGGCGGGCAGCCCCATGCCGAAGGGCGCCGCGAGCTCCTTGACCGGCGCCGGCCCCTGCGCGAGCCGGCCGAGCACCGCGCGCCGGGTGGGGTCGGAAAGCGCGTGGAACGCGGCGTCGAGCGACGGGTCATGCTTCACCATGTGGTCAACCATATCATTCAGTTCACCGTCTGGCAAACCGTCCGGGCGGAGGCGTCCGGCGCCGCGGCCCTCGCCGTCATGGGGCCGGCCGCCGCCCGGTCCGGCCACGGCCGGTTCGCCGCCACCGCCGGGCCGACCATGCGCGCCGCGGAGGGCCTGTCGCCGGTCCGGATCGCCCAGGGTCAAGCCGACCGCGGCGGGTCGCTGCGGGACGCGCAGAGGATCCGCGGCCGACCGGCTCCCCCGCCGGCCCAGCGGCCGGCGGGGGTTTTCGCCGGCGCACGCCGCGCCGCGCCTCAGCCCAGCTGGCGTTTCGCCGCGGCCGCGACGTTCCGGGTCAGGCCGAGCAGCGGGTCCGCGGCGAAGCGGCTCACCTGCCAGTAGAGCTGGCGGTCCAGCGTCGCGCCGGGGATCAGCTCCACGAGCCGGCCCGAGGCGAGATGGGCCTCCACGAGGTGGGCGGGGTTCAGCGCCCATCCCATCCCGGCGAGGCTCGCGTCGACGAAGCCCTGCGTCGAGGGCAGCCAGTGCGTCGGATAATCCATGCCCGCGCCGAGCGCCCGCCGGATCCACGCCTGCTGAAGCCGGTCCTTCTGGTTGAAGGTGAGGCCGGGCGCGGCGGCGAGGGCCTCGGGGGTCACGCCCGCCGGAAAGTGCCGGGCGACGAAGTCCGGGCTCGCGACGGCATGGTAGCGCAGGGCGCCGAGGGCGCGGACCTGGCAGCCCTGGACCGGCTTTTCGAGCGAGGTCACCGCCGCCAGCACCCGCCCGCGGCGCAGCCAGTCGGCGGTGTGGTCCTCGTCGTCGATCGCGACGTTCAGCAGGTAGCCGGTCTCGCGGGTGAAGGCCGCGGCGGCGTCGAGGAACCAGGTCCCGAGGCTGTCGGCGTTGGTGGCGACGTTGAGCGTGACCCGCCGCGCCGGCGTGGCCGGATCGACGGCGCCGGGAAGCTGCGCCATCAGCGCGGTCTCGAGGATCCCGACATGCTCCATGTGCCGGCAGAGCCATGCGCCCTTCTCCGTGGCCGTGCAGGGCGCGCCGCGCTCGATCAGCACCGCGCCGAGCCGCTCCTCCAGCTGGCGGACGCGCTGGGAGATCGCCGAGGGGGTCACGTTCAGCGCCCGCGCCGCGGCTTCGAAACTGCCGGTCTGGACGATCATCGCGACGGCGCGCGCGGCGGGATAGTCGATCATGGATCAGTTCTGCTTCATCGGGTTCAGGTGGTTTAACTTTCCTAATCCCAGGCGGTCCGGTAGCGCAATCCGGAGCGCGCGAGGCGCAGGGGGATGGCGCCATGACGCTTCCGGTTCTTGTCACGGGCATGACGGTGAGCCTCGGCCTCATCGTCGCGATCGGCGCGCAGAACGCCTTCGTGCTGCGCCAGGGGCTGCGCGGCGAGCATGTGCTGGCGGTCTGCCTCGCCTGCGCCGCCTCCGACGCGGCGCTGATCGCGCTGGGCGTGGGCGGGTTCGGCGGCATCGCCGCCGCGCTGCCGTGGTTCGATCCGGCCATGCGGGTCGGGGGCGCCGCCTTCCTCGCCTGGTACGGCGCGCGGAGTTTTCACGCCGCGCTGTTCTCCCGCGATGCGCTGGCGGCGGAGGGCCCGGCCGCGGCGCGCAGCCTGTCCGGGACGCTGACGGCCTGCCTCGCGATCACCTGGCTGAACCCGCATGTCTATCTCGACACGGTGGTCCTGCTCGGCGCGGTCTCGACGCAGTTTCCCGACGACAGGCCGTCCTTCGCGCTGGGCGCCATGCTGGGATCGTTCCTGTTCTTCTTCTCGCTCGGCTACGGCGCCGCGTGGCTTCGGCCGGTGTTCGCGCGGCCCTCGTCCTGGCGCGCGCTGGAGGCGATCGTCGCGCTGGTCATGTGGACGCTGGCGCTGAGGCTGGTTCTCGGCGGCTGAGCCCTGCGCCGGCGCCGGGCCCGGACGGGGTCAGGCCGCCGGCATCGCGGTTTCGACCAGCCGCACCCAGTACGAGCAGCCGACCGGGATCACCTCGTCGTTGAAGTCGTATTTCGGGTGGTGGAGCTTCGCGGTGTCGCCGTTGCCGACGAAGACGAAGGCGCCCGGCCGGGCGTCGAGCATGAAGGAGAAGTCCTCGGCGCCCATCACCGGCGGGGCGCCGGCGTCGACGCGGCCGGGGCCGACCACCTCGGCGGCGACCCGGGCGGCGAAGGCGGCGCGGGCGGGGTCGTTCGCGGTGACCGGGTAGTTGCGCCGGTAGTCGAGCGTCGCGGTCGCGCCGTAGGCCCGCGCGGTCGCGGGGACGATCGCGGCCATGCGCGCCTCGATCAGGTCCTGCACCGCGGGGTCGAGCGCGCGGGCGGTGCCGCGCAGCTCGACATGCTCGGGGATGACGTTGAAGGCGTCGCCGTCGGTGTGGAACGAGGTGACCGAGACCACCGCGGCCATCAGCGGATCGACGGTGCGCGCGACGATGGTCTGGAGCGCGAGCACGATGGCGCTGGCGGCGACCGTCGTGTCGATGCAGTTGTGCGGCTGGGCGGCGTGGCCGCCGCGGCCGGTGACCGCGATGGTGAAGACGTCGGAGGCGGCGAGCATCGGCCCTTCGCGCAGCGCGAAGTCGCCGACCGGGCTGCCGGGCATGTTGTGCATGCCGTAGACCTCCTGCACGCCGAAGCGGTCCATCAGGCCGTCCTCGACCATCTCGCGGCCGCCGCCGCCGCCCTCCTCGGCGGGCTGGAAGATCACGATCGCCGTGCCGTCGAAATTGCGGGTCTCGGCGAGATGCCGGGCGGCGCCGAGCAGCATCGCGGTATGGCCGTCGTGGCCGCAGGCGTGCATCTTGCCGGGCGCGGTCGAGGCCCAGGGCAGCCCGGTCGCCTCGAGGATCGGCAGCGCGTCCATGTCGGCGCGCAGGCCGATCACCCGGCCCGAGGCGTTGGACTTGCCGCGGATCACCCCGACGACGCCGGTGCGGCCGATGCCGGTGGCGACCTCGTCGCAGCCGAAGGCGCGCAGCTTGTCGGCGACGATGGCGCTGGTGCGGTGGGTGTCGAACTCGGTCTCCGGGTTCATGTGCAGGTCGCGGCGCCATTCGGCGACGGTGGGGGCGAGCTCGGCGAGGCGGTTGAGGACGGGCATCGGGCTCTCCCTTGGGCGCGGCGCGGACGGGACCGCGCAGCCGCGCGGCAGGGTAGAGCAGGATCGCGCCGCCTTCAAACCCTATCCGGCGCGGGGCGCGCGGCGGGCATGACAACGGCGGTCTTTCGTGCGAGACATATCGGCGTGGGCGCGCCGCAGAGCGGGCCGCACCGGGGGAGGACCGGATGGGCCGCAGGGCGGCGACAGGCCATGCCGACAGGATTTTCGGCGCGATCGACGCGGACGGCGCGGCGCGCTCGGCGCTGGTCGCGTCCTGGCGGCGGTCGTCGCAGCACGGGCTCGACCCGGCGGATCGCAGCCCGCCGCAGCGGCTGACGGGCGCCGAGCTCGCCCTGGCGCGGCAGCGGGTGGAGCCGCTGATCCGGGCGGCGCAGGACAGCCTCAACCGGCTGTATCAGGCGGTGGGCGGCGCGGGGTGCAGCGTGCTGCTGGCCGACGCCCAGGGCGTGCCGGTGGAGCGGCGCGGCGCGGCGGGCGACGACGCGGTGTTCGAGGACTGGGGGCTGTGGACCGGCGCGGACTGGAGCGAGGCCAGCGAGGGCACCAACGGCATCGGCACCTGCCTCGTCGACAAGCGGTTGCTGACCATCGCCCGCGACCAGCATTTCTTCAGCCGCAACACGCTGCTGAGCTGCACCACCGCGCCGATCTTCGACCATGACGGCGCGCTGGCCGGGGCGCTCGACGTCTCGTCCTGCCGGGCGGACCTGACCGAGGGCATGGTCGGGCTGATCGCGCTGGCGGTCGGGGACGCGGCGCGGCGGATCGAGGCCGAGGCGCTGCGGCTCGCCTTTCCCGAGGCGCGGATGGTGGTGGCGCCCGGGCAGGCGCCCGACGCGCTGCTGGCGATCGACCGGCACGACATGGTGGTCGGCGCGACCCGCGCGGCGCGCGTCGCGCTGGGGCTGCCGGCCGGGCGGGCGGTGCCGGCGGAGGACGTGCTGCTGGCGCCGGCGATCGAGCGCCTGCCGGACGCCGAGGCGGCGGTGCTGCAACGGGCGCTGGCGCGGGCCGGCGGCAACGTGTCGGCCGCGGCGCGCAACCTCGGGATCTCGCGCGCGACCCTGCACCGCAAGCTCGCGCGGTTCGGCGCCTCGCTGTCGCGGTAATTATCTGTCGGACTGTCGCAGGATTGCGACAGGTTGCTGCGCGCCTGCGCCGCGGGTGGGCTGACGCGCCGGGATCGGGCCGCCATGTTTCCCGGATGGACGGCCCGCATGGGGCGGCGCCGCTTCGGGGAGGCAAAAGCATGAACAAGGTGGAATTCTCGCGCGTGGCCAAGTCGCCGTACAAGGCGCGTTACGGCAACTTCATCGGCGGCGGCTGGGTCGAGCCGGTGGCGGGGCGGTATTTCTCCAACACCTCGCCGGTCAACGGCCAGGTGCTGTGCGAGGTGGCGCGGTCCGACGCCGCCGACGTCGAGGCGGCGCTCGACGCCGCGCATGCCGCCAAGGACGCCTGGGGCAAGACCAGCCCGGCCGAGCGGGCGCTGATCCTCAACCGGATCGCCGACCGGATGGAGGAGAATCTCGCGCTGCTGGCCTGCGCCGAGACCTGGGACAACGGCAAGCCGATCCGCGAGACGACCGCAGCGGACATTCCGCTGGCCATCGACCACTTCCGCTACTTCGCCGGGGCGATCCGGGCGCAGGAAGGCTCGATGTCGGAGATCGACCACGACACCGTCGCCTATCACTTCCACGAGCCGCTGGGCGTGGTCGGGCAGATCATCCCGTGGAACTTCCCGATCCTGATGGCGGTCTGGAAGCTGGCGCCCGCGCTCGCCGCCGGCAACTGCGTGGTGCTGAAGCCTGCCGAGCAGACCCCGG
>CAYTMB010000165.1:0-5721 GCA_964438465.1 uncultured Rhodovulum sp.
CGATGGACAGGCTCGAGGCGATGGTCGTTCCGGCGACGCTGCGCGATCTGCCCGACCTCGGCCGCGCGATCCTGAAGGGCGAAGTGCGCGGGCGGGTGGTGGTGGATCTCGGGGCCTGATGCAGGCGCGCCGTCCCACAGTGGGACGTGAGATAATTATTTGATTTATATAGGAAAATAGAATCTCCGTTTGGACGGACGCAGCCGCCGCGGCTATGGAAGGTCAGAACAGCTCCAGTTGGCCGCCGACCGGAACGGGTGGGCGGAACCGGCTGACGTCGAGCGGCGGCAGGCTGCGCGCGAGGTCGAGGCGGGCGCGGGCGAGCGCGAAGCGGCGGGCGATCAGCTCGGCCTCGACGCCGCCGCCGCTCATGCGCCTGCCCCAGCCGGGGTCGTAGTCGCGGCCGCCGTGCAGGGCGCGGACGCCGCGCATCACCCTGGCGGCGCGGTCGGGATAGGCCTCGGCCAGCCATTCGCGGAACAGCCCGGCGACTTCGCCGGGCAGGCGCAGCACGATGTAGCTGGCGGCGACCGCGCCGGCGTCGCGCGCGGCGGCGAGCAGCGCCTCGATCTCGGCGTCGTTGAGGCCCGGGATCACCGGCGCCAGCATCGCCCGCACCGGGCAGCCGGCGTCGGTCAGCGCGCGGATCATCGCGAGGCGGCGCTCGGGCGCGGCGGCGCGCGGCTCCATCCGGCGCGACAGCCTGCGGTCGAGGCTGGTCAGCGAGATGCCGACCCGGGCCAGGTTTTCGCGGCCCATCGCGCCGAGGATGTCGGCGTCGCGCGTGACCAGCGTCCCCTTGGTGACGACGGTGACCGGGTGGCGCGCCTCGGCCAGCACTTCGAGGATGCCGCGCATGATGCGCAGGCGTTTTTCCACCGGCTGGTAGGGGTCGGTGTTGGTGCCGATGGCGATCGGGGCGGGGCGGTAGCCGGGCCGGGCCAGCTCGGCGGCGAGCAGGCGCGGCGCGTCGGGCTTCGCGAGCAGCTTGGTCTCGAAGTCGAGCCCCGGCGACAGGCCGAGATAGGCGTGGCTGGGCCGGGCGAAGCAGTAGACGCAGCCGTGCTCGCAGCCGCGGTAAGGGTTGATCGAGCGGTCGAACGGGATGTCGGGCGAGGTGTTGCGGGCGATGACGGTCCGGCTGGCGTCGATGGCGACCTCGGTCCGCAGCGGCGGCAGGTCCTCGTCGCGGTCCCAGCCGTCGTCGACGGCGAGCCTGGTCTGCGCCTCGAACCGCCCGCTGCGGTTCGACACGACGCCGCGCCCGCGCCTGAGCGCCGCCGCCGTGCGATCCGAGTCGTCGTCGATCATGCCGGCAATCTAGAACATAAAGGGAACAAAGGCCAGCCCCGGGCCGGCGGCCCGCGCGGAGGCTGTCGGCGGCGCCACGCGATCTGTCGCTTCCCGCACCGACCCCTTGCCCGATTCGTGGCAGACCGCTAGACGGCCAGGTTGACGCGCCGCATCATTGAGGGATTTCCCATGGCCGACGAAGACGATCTGATCCTGTCCGAACTCGCCGACGACGATCTCGTGCCGCAGATGCACGACGATCTCTATGACGGGCTGAAGGACGAAGTGGTCGAGGGGGTGAACATCCTGCTCGCCCGCGGCTGGACGCCCTATGACGTGCTGACCGTGGCGCTGGTCGCCGGGATGAAGGTGGTCGGCGACGACTTCCGCGACGGCATCCTGTTCGTGCCCGAGGTGCTGCTGGCGGCGAATTCGATGAAGGCCGGCATGGCGGTGCTGAAGCCGCTGCTGATCGAGACCGGCGCGCCGCGCATGGGCAAGATGGTGATCGGCACGGTAAAGGGCGACATCCACGACATCGGCAAGAACCTCGTCGCGATGATGATGGAGGGCGCCGGGTTCGAGGTGGTCGATCTCGGGATCAACAACCCGGTGGAGGGCTATCTCGACGCGCTGGTGGCCGAGGGCGCCGATATTCTCGGCATGTCGGCGCTGCTGACCACGACGATGCCCTACATGAAGGTGGTCATCGACACGATGAAGGCGCGCGGCATCCGCGACGACTATGTGGTGCTGGTGGGCGGCGCGCCGCTGAACGAGGAATTCGGCCGGGCCATCGGCGCCGACGCCTATTGCCGCGACGCGGCGGTGGCGGTCGAGACCGCCAAGGAGTTCATGGCGCGCAAGCACAACCAGCTCGCCGCCACGGCCTGACGCCGGGGATCGGGGCGCTTGGGGGCGCCGCCGTTCTCGATGCAGGCGGCGCGACGGCGCCGGGACGCGAAATGGACATCGACGACCGCATTCTCGCCGAGGAGGGGCTCGCCGGACCGGAGCGGCCGGAGCGGCGCGTGCTGATCGTCGCCTGCGGCGCGCTGGCGCGCGAGATCCTGGCGCTGAAGGCGCTGAACGGGTGGGAGCATTTCGACCTGCAATGCCTGCCGGCGATCCTGCACAACCGGCCGTCGCGGATCCCCGATGCGGTCGAGGCGGCGGTGACGGCGGCGCGCGACCGCTACGGCCGGGTGTTCGTCGCCTACGCCGACTGCGGCACCGGCGGGCGCCTGGCGGCGCGCTGCGCGGCGCTGGGGGTCGAGATGATCGAAGGGCCGCATTGCTACAGCTTCTTCGACGGCAACGCGGTGTTCGCCGCACGGGGCGAGGCGGAGATGCGGGCGTTCTACCTGACCGATTTCCTGGTGCGCCAGTTCGACGCCTTCGTCTGGCGGCCGATGGGTCTCGACCGCCATCCCGAGCTGCGCGACCAGATCTTCGCCGGCTACGAGGCGCTGGTCTATCTGGCGCAGACCGAGGATGCGGCGCTCGACGCCGAGGCGGCGCGCTGCGCCGCCCGGCTGGGGCTGCGGTTCGAGCGGCGGTTCACCGGCTACGGCGATCTCGCGGGGGCGCTGGCGGCGGTCTGAGCCGCCGGCCGGTCAGGGCGCGCGGGTCAGCGTGCCGAGGCCGTTGGCGTCCATCGACTCGAGGGTGACGCCGGCCGCGCGCCCGTCCGGGCCGATGGCGAAGCGCAGCTCGGCCGGGACCGTCGGCAGTTCGGGCCAGGGGTGGTAGAGGAAGAGGTCGCGGTCGAAATGCGTCAGCGGGTAGCGCGTGGCGCCGTCCGGGCCGAGCGTCAGGACCAGGCCCTCGCCCTCCGCCGCGATCTCGGCAGGCCCGACATAGGCGTTCTCGTAGCCGCCGACATAGGCGGCGTCCGGCAGGGCCGGGGTCGCGGGCGACGGCGGCGCGGCGTAGGTCCGCGCCGCGGCCTCGATCGCCGGGCCGAACAGGCCGTCGTAGGCCCCGTTCCAGAGGGTGAAGTAGTCCTGCGCGATCGTGCCGTCGAAGACGAGGTCGACGAAGCTGTCGGCGAGGCCTTCGGGCGCGCCGGTCGGAAAGCCGTTGGCGAGCACGACGATGCCGAGGCCGGCGTCGGGGTAGAGGTTGACCACGGTGCGCGCGCCGACGCTGAAGGCGCCGGCGTGGCCCCACATCGTGCCGTGCCGGCCGAACTCGGTGACCCAGCCGAGCCCGTAGAAGCTCTCGCCGCCGGTGACCTGGTTCTCGCCGCGCGACATCAGCGGCGCATGGGTCGCCGCGAGCGCGGCCGGGTCGATCAGCGGCGCCGCGTCGCCGAGCGCGCCGCCGCCGAGTTCGAGCCGGACCCATTCGCCGAGGTCGCGCGCGCTGGCGCTGGCCCCGCCGGCGGGGGCCTGCGCGTCGGGGCGGCGCTCGATCCCGGGGACCCAGGCGCCGTCCGGGCCGAGCCGGGCGTGCAGCGCCGCGGCGTTGCCGCGGCCGGCGAAGTCGTCGTGGCGAAAGCTGGTCGAGGTCATCCCGAGCGGCGCGAAGAGCTTGCGCTCGGCGAGGGTCTCCCAGTCCATGCCGGTCGGCCGCGCCGCGGCCAGCGCGCCGACGGTCAGGCCGGCGTTGGAATAGGAGTAGCCGGCGCGGAAGCTCGACGACGGCGGGATCAGCCGCAGCCGCTCGGCGATCACTTTGCGGTCGAAGCCGATCTCCTCGAGGTCGTCGCCGCTGGTCCCCGGCAGGCCGCTGCGGTGGTTGAAGAGGTCGCGCAGGGTGACCTCGGCGGTGGGGTAGGGGTCGTGCAGCGCGAAGGCGGGGTCGAGGTCGCGGATGCGGGTGTCCCAGCCGAGCACGCCTTCGCCGACCAGCGCCGCGACCACGGTGGCCGAGATCGGCTTCGACATCGAGGCGAGCTGGAACACGGTGTCGCCGTCCACGGCCTCGGGCCGGCCGGCCCGGCGCAGGCCGAAGCCTTCGAGAAAGACCACCTCGTCCTCGTGCACCACGACGATGGCGAGGCCCGGGGCGCCGCCCGAGGCGATCACCTGCTGCGCCATGCTGCGCAGCTGCGGCAGCGCGGCCTCGACGCGGTTGCGCGAGACCGGCTCCGCGCCCAGCGCCGGCGCGAGGCTCATGGCGAACGCCGCGGTGAGGACGAGGGCGGATCCGCCGAATCGACGGGAGCGGCTGGCGGTCATGACGGTCCTCTGCGGCTCAAGTGGCGCTACAGCGCGCGCCCTGGGGCGCGACACTGCCTCAGTTTCGCGGTCCGAGATAGTCCTGACGGAGTCCTGATTCGCCGCGATATCCTGATCGCCGGACGGGTCCCGTCCGGTTGGATGCCGCTCTACAGGTAGTCGCTGCGGCTGAGCCCGTATTTCGCCATCTTCTCGTTCAGCGTGCGCCGGGGCAGGGCGAGCTCGGCCATCACCGCGGCGACGTTGCCGGAGTTGCGCCGCAGCGCGTGGTCGATCAGCATCTTCTCGAAGGCGTCGACATGGTCCTTCAGCGGCTTTTCGGTGTCGAGCGCCATCACCGGGGCCTGGAAGCCGTCGTCGATCAAGAGCGCCGAGATGTTGTGGTCGCCGCGCCGGGCCTGCAGCACCGCGCGCTCGGCGAGGTTCATCAGCTGGCGGATGTTGCCGGGCCAGGGGGCCTGGACGAGGTTCGCGGCGTCGCCGGCGTTCAGCATCGGCGGCTCGCAGCCGTATTCCTCGGCGAACTGCACGGTGAAATGCGAGAACAGCGCCAGCATGTCCTCGCCGCGGGCGCGCAGCGGCGGCACTTCGATCACCAGCCCGGCGAGGCGGAAGTAGAGATCGTCGCGCAGGGTCTCGGGGGCCGGCGCCGTCGTGCCGAGGCGGCTCGACAGCGAGATCACCCGGATGTTGTGCAGCCGCGCCGAATCCGAGGCCGGATCGGTGGCGTTGATCGTCTCCAGCAGCCGCGCCTGCGCGCCGGGCGCCAGCGCGTCGATGTCCTCGAGGCACAGCGTGCCGCCCTCGGCCTGGTCGATCAGCGCCTTCTCCGGCCAGTCGGGCGCGCCGAACAGCATCGGCTCCAGCGCCTCGGGCGCCACCGAGGCGCAGTTGAGCGTGATCCGCGGCTTGGCCGCGCGCGGGCCGCAGGCGTGCAGCGCCGCGGCGATCAGGCTCTTGCCGGTGCCGGTCTCGCCGAGGATCAGCACATGGCCGTCGGCCTGGGCGACGTCGAGGATGGTCTCGCGCAGCTTCTCCATCGCCGGGCTCGCGCCCATCAGCCGGCGCATGATGACGGCGCCGTCGGCCATCTCGCGGCGCAGCGCCCGGGTCTCCAGCGTGCGGGCCCGCGCCTCGGAGGCCTTCTGGCACAGCTCGGCGAGCCGGTCCGGCTCGAACGGCTTCTCGACGAAATCGAAGGCGCCGATCCGCATCGCCTCGACCGCCATCGGCACGTCGCCGT
>CAYTMB010000166.1:0-5668 GCA_964438465.1 uncultured Rhodovulum sp.
GCGCCATCAGGAACACCCGCTTCTTGGTGCGCTTGTAGTAGGCGACCTGGATGATCACCGACAGCGCCTCGACCACGAACAGCCCGCCGACGATCGCCAGCACGATCTCGTGCTTGGTCGCCACCGCGATCGCCCCGAGCGCGCCGCCCAGCGCCAGCGAACCGGTGTCGCCCATGAACACCGCCGCCGGCGGCGCGTTGTACCACAGGAAGCCGAGCCCGCCGCCGATCAGCGCCGCGACGAAGACGGTGATCTCGCCGGTGCCCGGCACGAAATGCACGTCGAGATAGGTGGTGAAGTCGACGCGCCCCACCACATAGGCGATCACCCCGAGCGAGCCCGCCGCGATCATCACCGGCATGATCGCCAGCCCGTCCAGCCCGTCGGTCAGGTTCACCGCATTGGCCGAGCCGACGATCACCAGCATCGCGAAGGGCAGGAACAGCCAGCCGAGGTCGAGCAGGAAGGTCTTGAACACCGGGAACGCCAGCTGCCCGGTCAGCCCCTCGGGATGCAGGTACATCGCCCAGCCGCCGGCGATCAGCGCAATGACGACGCCCACGGCCAGCCGCGCCCGCCCCGAAACCCCGGCGTGGGTCTGCTTGCTCACCTTGGCGTAGTCGTCGGCGAAGCCGATCAGCCCGAACCCGAGGGTGACGAACAGCACCATCCAGATGAAACCATTGTCCCAGCGCCCCCAGAGCAGCGTCGAGACCACGATCGCCGACAGGATCAGCAGGCCGCCCATCGTCGGCGTGCCGGCCTTGGTCAGGATATGGCTCTCCGGCCCGTCGCTGCGGATCGGCTGGCCGCGGCCCTGGCGCAGGCGCAGGAAATCGATCAGCGGCCGGCCGAACACGAAGCCGAAGATCAGCGCGGTGAAGAACGCGCCGCCGGCCCGGAACGAGATATAGCGGAACAGGTTGAACGCGCTGAGGTTCTGCGACAGTTCGGCCAGATAATAGAACATCGCGGGCGTCAGCCTTCCAGCAGTTCGGGCGGGCGGGCTTCGCCCATTTTCTTGATGGCGTCAACGACCAGGCTGACCCGGCTGCCGTTCGAGCCCTTGACCAGCGCCACGTCGCCGGCGTCGAGCAGGCGGCCGGCGCGGGCGGCCATCGCGGCAGCGTCGGGAAACCACTCGCCGCGCTGCGCGGTCGGCAGCGCCTCGTGCAGCGCGCGCATCCGCGGTCCGGCGCAATGCACCACCGCCACCGCCGCGAGCCCGGGCGCGGCGGCGAGGCCCGCGTGCAGCGCGCCCTCGGTCGGCCCGAGCTCGAGCATGTCGCCGAGGAAGGCGACCCGCCGGCCGCGCGCCACCCGTCCCATGCCGTCCTCGGGCGGCGTCGCCGCCAGCACCTCGAACGCCGCTTCCATCGCCGCGGGATTGGCGTTGTAGCTCTCGTCGATCAGCGTCACCGCGCCGTCGAGCCCGCCGGGGCCGATCAGGATGCGCCAGCGCGCGCCGCGCCCCTCGGGCGCGCGCCAGCGCGCCAGCGCCAGCGCCGCGCGGGCGATGTCGCCGCCCACGGCCTCGACCGCGGCGAACACCCCGAGCGCGTTCAGCGCGAGGTGCCGGCCGGGCGCCGCGAGCTTGTAGAGGAAGGTCTCGCCATGCGCGCGGGCGCGCGCGCAGGTGCCGTCGGGCGAGACCGTCGCCTTCAGCAGGGCGAATTCGGGCCGGCCGGTCGCGCCGAACCGCACCGGCCGGGCGCCGGCGCGCTTCGCCGCGGCCAGCAGGACCCGGTAGGTCTCGTTGTCGCGCGGCAGGATCGCCGCGCCGCCCGGCTCGAGCCCGCTGAAGATCGCGGCCTTCTCGCGGGCGATCCCGCGCAGATCGCGGAACGCCGCCAGATGCACGGGCGCCACGGTGGTGACGATGGCCGCGTGCGGCCGGGCCATCGCGGCCAGCGGCCCGATTTCGCCCGGCGCGTTCATGCCGATCTCGATCGCCGCATAATCGGCGTCCGCGGCCATGCGCGCCAGCGTCAGCGGCACGCCCCAGTGGTTGTTGAAGCTCTTCTCGGCCGCGTGCACCCGGCCCTGCGCGCCGAGCGCGGTGCGCAGCATCTCCTTGGTGCCGGTCTTGCCCGCCGAGCCGGTCACCGCCACGAGCTTGCCGGTGAACCGCGCGCGCGCCGCCAGCCCGAGCGCCTCCAGCGCCGCCTGCACGTCCGGGACCAGCAGCAGGGGCGCGTCGGGCGCGACGCCCTCGGGGACGCGCGACACCAGCGCCGCCCCGGCGCCCGCCGCCAGCGCCGCGGCGACGAAATCATGCCCGTCGCGGGCCGCGGTCAGCGCCACGAAGAGGTCGCCCGGCGCGAGGCTGCGGGTGTCGATCGACACCCCCGACGCGGCCCAGTCCCGCGGGCTGGCGCCGCCGGTCGCCGCGACCGCCGCATCCCGCGTCCAGAGCGGGCTCACCGGGCGCGCCATCATCATGCGCCCAGCCCGTCGAGCGCGGCCACCGCCACGCTCGCCTGCTCGGCGTCGTCGAAGGGCAGCACGTCGTCGCCGACCGTCTGCCCGGTCTCGTGGCCCTTGCCCGCCACCAGCAGCGCGTCGCCCGGCTGCAGCGCGTCGACCGCGGTCAGGATCGCCTCGGCCCGGTCGCCGATCTCGGTCGCCTCGGGCGCGGCCGCGAGGATCGCGGCGCGGATCGTCGCCGGGTCCTCCGAGCGCGGGTTGTCGTCGGTGACGAACACCACGTCGGCGCCGCCGGCCGCCGCGGCGCCCATCAGCGGCCGCTTGCCCGGGTCCCGGTCGCCTCCGGCCCCGAACACCACGAGCAGGCGCCCCAGCACATGCGGGCGCAGCGCCGCCAGCGCCGTCGCCAGCGCATCCGGGGTATGGGCGAAGTCGACGAAGACCGACGCGCCGTTGGTCCTCGTCGCCGCCAGTTGCATCCGCCCGCGCACGGTCACGAGGCCGGGCAGCGCCGCGAACACCGCCTCCGGCTCCGCGCCCGACCCGATGGCGAGGCCCGCGGCCAGCAGCGCGTTATGCGCCTGGAACCCGCCGATCAGGTCGAGCCGCGCCTTGTGCGTGCGCCCCTCCCAGGTGAACAGCACCTCCTGCCCGGTGGGCTCGACGCGCTGCGCCACCAGCCGCAGCGCGCAGTCCTCGCCGCGGCCCAGCGTAATCACGCGCTGGCCGCGCTCCTGCGCCGCGGCCGCGACCTCGGCCCCGCGCGGGTCGTCGACATTGACCACCGCCGCGCCGCCGCGCGGCAGCACGCGGGTGAACAGCGCCAGCTTCGCGGCGAAATAGGCTTCGAAATCCGGGTGATAGTCGAGATGATCGCGGGTGATGTTGGTGAACCCCGCCGCCGCCAGCCGCACGCCGTCCAGCCGGTGCTGGTCGAGCCCGTGGCTCGACGCCTCCATCGCCGCATGGGTGACGCCGTCGTCCGCCAGTTCCGCCAGCAGCGCGTGCAGCGTCAGCGGCTCGGGCGTGGTGTGCGCCAGCGGCGCCGCCACGACGCCCTCGACGCCGGTGGTGCCGAAGTTCACCGCCCGCTCGCCGAGCGCCTCCCAGATCTGCCGGGTGAAGCTCGCGACCGAGGTCTTGCCGTTGGTGCCGGTGACCGCCACCATCACCTCGGGCTGCGCCCCGAACCAGCGCGCCGCGGCCAGCGCCAGCGCCCGGCGCGGGTTCTCCTGCACGATGACCGGCACATGCAGCGGCCCGGCTTCGGCCTCCGCGATCCGCAGTCCCTCGGGATCGGTCAGCACCGCCGCGGCGCCCATGCGCAGCGCGAAGGGGATGAACTCGGCCCCGTGCAGGGCGCTGCCCGGCAAGGCGGCGAACAGATGCCCCGGCTTCACCCGCCGGCTGTCGACCGACAGCCCGGTGATCTCGGGCAGCGGCCCCGACCACGCGCCGCCGCGCCGCGCCCCGGCCAAGAGGCCCAGCGCCTCGAATCCCATCAGCTTGTCCGCCCGCTCCGACGCCATCCCGCCCCCGATCCGCCGCGGCACGGGGCTAGTCGTTCGCGACGAGGGTGTAAAGCGCCGCATCGGCGCCCGTCGGCCGGGTCTCCGGCCGCAACCCCATGATCGGCGCGATCCGGCGCAGCGCCCTGGCGAACAGCGGCGCCGCGGTCAGGCCGGCGGTGCGGAACGAGGTGCCGTTGATGATCGCCTTCGGCTCGTCGAGCGCGATCACCATCACGTATTTCGGGTCGCTGGTCGGGAACACGCCGGCGAAGGTGCCGATGGTCCTGTCGCGCGCATAACCGCCGCCGGGCATCGGCTTGTCGGCGGTGCCGGTCTTGCCGCCCACCTCGTAGCCCGGAACGTCGGCCTGCTTCGCCGTGCCCCGGGTGACGACCGCGCGCAGCATCTCGCGGACCTGCAGCGACGTCGTCTCGGACACCACCCGGTCGGCCTCGCCCGGCCGGACGTCGCTCGCGATGATCGAGGGCTTCACCCGCAGCCCGCCGTTGGAGACGGCGGCGTAGGCCGCGGCGAGATGCAGCGGCGAGACCGCCAGCCCGTGGCCGTAGGCGACCGTCATCGTGGTCAGCTCCGACCAGCGCGCCGGCAGCAGCGGCTTCGCCCGCGCCGCCTCGCTGATCTCGAGCGGCAGGACGTCCATCAGCCCGAGGCTGCGCAGGAAGGCCTCCTGCCGCGCGCCGCCGATGTCGAGCGCGATGCGCGCGGCGCCGATGTTGGAGGACTTCACGATCACGTCCGAGACGCTGAGCCGCGGCCCGTAGTTGCTGAAGTCGCGGATGGTGAAGCGGCCCCATTTCATCGGCCCCTTGGTGTCGATCAGCGTCTGCGGCGTGACCATGCCGCGGTCGAGCGCCTGGGCGACCGCGAAGATCTTGAAGGTCGAGCCCAGCTCGTAGCGCCCCTGCGCCGCGCGGTTGAACAGCGGGCTGTCGGCCGGGTCGCCGCTGGTCGGCAGCGGCGGCCGCAGGTTGGGGTCGAAGTCCGGCAGGCTCGCCAGCGCCCGGATCTGCCCGGTGTCGGCCTCCATCAGGATGCCGACGGCGCCCTTGGCGTTCATCTCGGCCATGCCCTCGGCCAGCACCTCCTCCAGCGCGGACTGCGCGGCCACGTCGATCGACAGCCGCAGCGGCGTCGCGGTCTGGCTCGGGTCGCGCAGCCGCGCGTCTTCGGCGCGCTCCAGCCCGGCGACGCCCACCACCTCCGCCGCATGCACGCCCTCGCGCCCGAAGCTCGCGCCGCCGAGGATATGCGCGGCGACGGCGCCGTTGGGATAGAGCCGGGTCTCGCGCGGGCCGAACAGCAGCCCGGGCTCGCCGAGATCATGCACCAGCTGGCGCTGTTCGGGCGAGATGGTGCGCTTGATCCAGGCGAACCTGCGCCCGTCGGTGAACCGCCCGTACAGCGCCTTTTCGTCGAGATCGGGGAAGATCTGCGCCAGCTCGCGCGCCGCGCGGGCCGGGTCGATCAGCTTGAGCGGCTCGGTGTAGAGCGAGGCGGTGACCAGATTGGTCGCGAGGATCGCGCCGTTGCGGTCGACGATGTCGGCGCGCTGCGCGAGGATCGGCTCGCCGCCCACGCCCGAGCGCGGCTCGACCGGCATCGCCCCGGCCATCAGCGCCATGCGCCCGGCCACGGTGGTGAAGCCGAGGATGAACACCACCCCGAGCAGCAGCAGCCGGGTCTCCGCCTTGACCCGTTCGGCCCGGTGC
>CAYTMB010000167.1:0-5661 GCA_964438465.1 uncultured Rhodovulum sp.
GCCAGACGATCAGCGCGTTGGTGTGGATCATCCGCACGATGTTGAAGGGCAGCGTCTCGGAAAGGGTGTTCGGCGAGACGTAGATCCAGCCGGCGAGCAGCCCGCCCAGCACCTGGATCGCGAAGAGCGCCATCGCCACGTAGAAATAGGCGAGCGCGACTTTCTGGGACTGGTACTTCATCTCTCTCCCCTCAGCCGGCGTCGTTCGGCGGCCAGTTCTGGGTGTCGTTGTGGTCGGCCCAGCGCAGGAATTCCGTAAGCGCGCGGGTCTCCTCGTCGGTGAGCGCGAAATACGGCATCTGCCGCCGCCCCTCGACGCCGGAGGGCTGCGCCTCCATCCAGCCCTTCATCACCTCGAAGGCGGCCTCGGGGTCGTCGGCGACGCCCCAGCGGGTCGTGACGTTGCCGAGTTCGGGCGCGAAATACGCGCCCTCGCCGTGCAGCGTGTGGCAGTTGATGCAGCTGTGCCGCTCCCAGACATGCTTGCCGTGGACGACTTCCTCGGTCAGCGGCAGGGCGGCGGTCGATTTCGTGACGATGTAGTGGTGGCTGTGCCAGGTCATCAGCGCGAAGACGCCGGCGAAGAACAGCGAGCCGCCGTAAAAGACG
This sequence comes from uncultured Rhodovulum sp., assembly GCA_964438465.1. Classification (GTDB taxonomy): domain Bacteria; phylum Pseudomonadota; class Alphaproteobacteria; order Rhodobacterales; family Rhodobacteraceae; genus Amaricoccus. The sequence goes on from CAYTMB010000167.1 coordinate 610, forward strand.
TTGCGCGCCCGCGCCTTGGTGAGGATTTCGGCCATGCCGCGTCCTTCTCCCGATGGTTGGAGGTCCCGAGGCCTACCGTCGGAACGCGCCCCGTTCGTTGCGCAAGCGCAAAGAACGGGGCGTTGGGCGACGGCACCATCGGGCGACGCCAGAGAGGGCCGCCTGCGCATGACCGCCGACATCGACGATCCGGACCTGCCGCTGGTCGAGCTGTTCCGGCTGTGGCCGGAGGTGGCGCCGGTTTTCTGGCGACACGGCACGGCCTGCGCCGGCTGTCCGATCGCGCCGTTTCACACGGTGCGCGACACCTGCGCCGAATACCGGCTCGACGAGGCGACGTTCCGCGCGGAGCTCCGGGCGGCGGCCGCCCCGGGGCGTCGCCGGGCAGGCAGGGCGCCAGGCCCTATCCCGCGGCTCCGCCAAGCACCACCAGTCGGTGGGGCGCGGTGACGGTGACGTGTCGGCGGGTGCTCCTGACGATCCCGTCCCGCTCCCATGCGGAAAGCAGGCGGCTGACGGTGTGAAGGGTGGTGCCGGTCATCTCCGCGATGTCGGCGCGGGTGACCGGAAAGCCGATCTCGATGCCCTCGGCGGTCTTGCGGCCGGACTGGTTCGCCATGCGCAGCAGCGCCGCCGCGACGCGCTGCTCCACCGCCTGGGTCGCGAGCTCGGTCACGCGGGCGTGAACCTCGCCGAGGCGCGCGCCGAGCGTGCGGTAGGTCTCGGTCGCGAAGCCGTCGTATTTCGCGGTGAATTCCGGCCACAGCTGCACCGGCCAGCCGAGCGCGAGCGATTCCGAGGCGCTGACCGCCGTCGCCGGGTAGGTGTCGCGACCGATCGCCGGCGCGATGCCGAACAGCTGCCCCGGCGGGATGTGCAGCGCAATGACCTGCTCGCCCCCGGGGGTCGTGCGCACCACCCGGATGAACCCGTCGAGCAGCAGGTAGAAGCGGTCGGCCGTCGCGCCTTCGCGGAACACCGCGGTTCCGTCCGGATAGCGTTTCGGCGTCGCGCGATCGAGAATCTCGCGCACCTCCGCCCGCGACAGGCGGGAGAAGGGCGGCAGGCCGGAGAGCAGGCTTTCGTCGAGCTTGGACAAGGGGTGCGGGACGTCCTTGGCAGGGCCGGGACCTCCAGTTAGCCCATCGGGGACGGATGTGGAACAGCCGCCGAGCGACGCGCCGGGCGGGCCGGGACGTCGGGCGCGGTCGCGATCGGCGCGCCTGATGGAGGTCCGCCACGGCGCGGGCGCCTGGGCTTGTCGGCGAGCACGGGGAAAGCGGGCGCGGCGTTCCCCGCCCACCGCCATCGACGACCGGACGTTGTATTGCTCGATGAACACCGACGGCCTTGGTCCCTGACCGAGGGCCCATGGTTCGGGGTGAAACGGACGGAATACCGCCGGCTTGGGCGGGAGCGCGGCAAGCATCTGAAAAGGCGTCGTTTTCGGCGACTGGAATCCGGCTGGAAAGCGGCTGGAATCCGGCTTGCCATTTTTTAGGAGTCGGGAAAGCTCCGGCAGGAGTCGGGCGCCCGCGCCGTTGGTGGAAGATGGCATGCCCGGCGCCCTCGCCATTGATGAGATCGATCTGCACGACCTCGCCCTTGAAGACCGTGAGAGCGCATCGCCCACGGCTCCGCCGGCGCGGTGAGCCGATTGTTTGATCCCCTGGTTTGATGGTGCGGCCCTTTCGAGGAAGGGAGCCGGATGGGACAAGTGTCTCACGGGAGCGCAACGCCCCCGTCCCCCTCCCCGTCAAAATCCCCGCCTGATCCTGTCCAGCGACCGCGACGCACTCCAACAGCGGATCCTCGGCGAGTTTGCTCGCCGGTCTGGCGTCCGCCGGGAACGTTCCTGGCGCTCTCGGCTGGCCCCTCTCACGACCATATTGTCAGTCATCATACAAATAAGTATAAGGGAGGGAGAATCACTGATGGGCGGAAGGAAGCAGCGCAAATGCGTATCGAGAAAGTGTCGGCTCGGGTCTTCAGGACCACGACCCGGCGGCACGCGGACACCGCTGGCCATGCGCATCCGGGGCCTGCGCATCAGGTCGAGATGGCGATCCTCACGATCCGCACCGACACCGGCGCGGAGGGCCACTGCTTCTCGCCGCCGCAGATCGTGCGCGAGCATGTGCTCGAGAAGTTCGTCCGCAAGGTGCTCGTCGGCGCCGACCCGTTCGACCGGGAGAAGCTCTGGCAGGAGCTGGCGCACTGGCAGCGCGGCAGCGCCGCGCAATTGACCGACCGGACGCTCGCCATCGTCGATTGCGCGCTGTGGGATCTCGCGGGGCGGGCGCTGAACCTGCCGGCGCACAAGCTGATCGGGGCCTATCGCGACAAGGTTCCGGCCTACGGGTCGATCATGTGCGGCGACGAGCTCGAGGGCGGGCTGGCGACCGCCGACGACTACGGGCGCTTCTGCGAGAAGCTGGTCGCCCGCGGCTACAAGGGGATCAAGCTCCACACCTGGATGCCGCCGGTCAGCTGGGCGCCGGACGTGAAGATGGACCTCAAGGCCTGCGCGGCGGCGCGCGAGGCGGTCGGGCCGGACATCCACCTGATGATCGACGCCTTCCACTGGTACTCGCGCACCGAGGCGCTGGAGCTGGGGCGGGGGCTGGAGAAGCTCGGCTTCGCCTGGATCGAGGAGCCGCTCGACGAGCAGAGCATGTCGACCTACGCGTGGCTGACCGAGAACCTCGACATCCCGGTGCTGGGGCCGGAGAGCGCGGCGGGCAAGCACTTCACCCGCGCCGAGTGGATCAAGGCCGGGGCCTGCGACATCCTGCGGACCGGGGTGCACGACGTCGGCGGGATCACCCCGGCGCTGAAGTCGATGCGGCTCGCCGAGAGCTTCGGGATGAACTGCGAGGTGCATGGCAACGGCGCGGAGAACCTGATCGTCACGGCGGTGTCGAAGAACTGCCGCTGGTACGAGCGCGGGCTGCTGCATCCGTTCCTCGAATACGACGACGGGTTCGACTACCTCAACCAGCTCGCCGATCCGATGGACGCGGACGGGTTCGTCCATCTGTCGGACCGGCCGGGGCTCGGGCTCGACATCAATTTCGACTTCATCGACGCCAACCTCGTCGCCTGAGGCGGCGCCCCCAATGTAAAGGACTGACCATGAACCAGATACTGCGATCGCCGGCGCGCGCCTTCTCGCCGGTCGAGCTGCGCGAGGTGCTGTCCTCCGGGCTGATGTCGTTCCCGCTGACCGACTTCGACAAGGATGGGGAGTTCCACGAGAGCGGCTACCGCGACCGGCTGGAATGGCTGATGCCCTATGGCGCGACGGTGCTGTTCGCGGCGGGGGGCACCGGCGAGGTGTTCTCGATGACGCCGGCCGAGCAGGCGCGGGTGGTGCGGGCGGCGGTCGAGACCTGCGGGTCGGACACGCCGATCGTGGCGGGGGCGGGCTATGGCACGAGGCTCGCGATCGAGATGGCGCAGGCGGCCGAGGCGGCGGGGGCGGCGGGGATCCTGCTGATGCCGCACTACCTGACCGAGGCGAGCCAGAAGGGGCTCGCGGCGCATGTCGAGGCGGTCTGCAAGGCGATCTCGATCGGGGTCGTGGTCTACAACCGCAACGTCTGCAAGCTCGAGGCCGAGACGGTGGCGGGGCTCGCGGAGCGCAACCCGAACCTGATCGGCTTCAAGGACGGGGTCGGCGACATCGAGGCGGTGATGAAGGTGCGCAACCTCCTCGGCGACCGGCTGAGCTATCTCGGCGGGCTGCCGACGGCGGAAATCTTTGCGGAGGCCTACAACGCGGCGGGCTTCCCGGTCTATTCGTCGGCGGTGTTCAACTTCATCCCGAAAACGGCGATGGAGTTCTACCAGGCGGTGCGGTCCGGGGACACGGCCACCACCCAGCGGCTGCTGCGGGATTTCTTCTTTCCCTATATCGCGATCCGCAACCGTTCGGCGGGCTATGCGGTGTCGATCGTCAAGGCCGGGGCGCGCGTCGTCGGGCATGGGGCGGGGCCGGTGCGGCCGCCGCTGACCGAGCTGACGGCGGCCGAGGAGGCCGACCTCGCGGCGCTGATCGCAAGGCTCGGCGCGCAGTGACGGGGCCCCTCGCGAGGGCGGGCGCGGCCGGCGAGGCCGGCGCGCGCGCCCCCGGGAGGGCGGTGCGGGACCATGCACGACGCATGCGCAACTCATGCGCATTTCATGCACATGTTCCGCCGCGCACGGCCCGGAAAAGCGCCCGACGCGGCGCGACGGGATCCGCCGGAGCGCCGGACCCGAAAAATCCCCGGGCGCGAGACTCCCGGGCACAAGAATCATTGTTTCATATGTCATCATATGTCATATGAATTAGCCAAGCCGACCACACCGACCTGACCGACCGGAGGAACCAACCCGATGCGCCTGTCCGCCCGCGCCTTCGCCATCGCCGCGCTGCTCTCGACCGCGGCGATCCCCGCCCTCGCCGAGACGCCGGACGACCAGCTCGTCGTCGGCTTCTCGATGACGAACGTGCTCACCCTCGACCCGGCGGCGATCACCGGCCGCGAGCCGGTGCAGATCCTCGCCAATGTCTATGACGGGCTGGTCTCGCTCGACCCGCACGACCGGGCCAAGGTGAACCCCGACCTCGCCGAGAGCTGGGAGGTCTCGCCGGACAACACCACCATCACCTTCCACCTGCGCGAGGGCGCGACCTTCGCCTCGGGCAACCCGGTGACGGCCGAGGACGTGGTCTGGTCGCTGAACCGGCTGATGACGCTGAACCTCGCCCAGGCGTCGTTCCTGAAGACCCACGGCTTCAGCGCCGACAACGCCGCCGCGAGCTTCGCGGCTCCCGACGCGCGGACGGTCGTGGTCACGCTGCCGAAGCCGCTCGACCCGAACATCATCGTGCAGACGCTCGGGATCGTCGGGCCGGGCTCGGTGCTCGACAGCAAGCTGGTGATGGCGAACGAGAAGGACGGCGACATGGGCGCCGCCTGGCTCAACGTCAACTCGGCGGGGTCGGGCAGGTTCGGCTTCGAGGGCTGGAGGGCCAACGACCGGGTGATCCTGACCCGCAACGAC
>CAYTMB010000168.1:0-2144 GCA_964438465.1 uncultured Rhodovulum sp.
GATCATGTTCGGCCCGTCCGAGGGCGCATTGTCCGGGTCGGGATGGGTCTCGATGAACACCGCCGCCACCCCGATCGCCACCGCCGCGCGCGCCATCACCGGGGCGAACTCGCGCTGCCCGCCCGAGGAGCCGCCCTGCCCGCCCGGCTGCTGCACCGAATGGGTCGCATCCATCACCACCGGATAGCCGGTCCTGGCCATGATCGGCAGGCTGCGCATGTCCGCGACCAGCGTGTTGTAGCCGAACGAGACGCCGCGCTCGCAGAGCAGGATGCGCTCGTTGCCGGTCGAGGCGATCTTGGCCGCGACGTGTTCCATGTCCCAGGGCGCGAGGAACTGGCCCTTCTTGACGTTGATCGCCGCCCCGGTCCGCCCGGCCGCCAGCAGCAGGTCGGTCTGCCGGCTGAGGAACGCCGGGATCTGCAAGACGTCCACCGCCTCGGCCACCGGTGCGCAATGCTCGGGCAGATGCACGTCGGTCAGCACCGGGCAGCCCACCTGCGCGCGCACCTCGGCGAGCACCGCCAGCCCCTCGGCCATGCCCAGGCCGCGCTGCGCGCCGAGCGAGGTGCGGTTCGCCTTGTCGTAGGAGCTCTTGAAGATCAGCCCGACGCCCTCGGCCGCGCAGATCGCCGCCAGCGTCTCGGCGATGCGCAGCGCATGGCCGCGGCCCTCGAGCTGGCAGGGCCCGGCGATCAGCGTCAGCGGCCCCGCGTTCGAGACGCGGAGCGGGCCGATCTCGACGGTCCTGGCCTCGGCCATTCTGCAGCGCTCCTCGCCTCGGAGCCGATGGATAGCCCGGGCGCGCGCCGGCTGTAAAGGCTGCGCCGGCCCTGCGCCCGATCGGCCGCGGCCAGGCTGCGCGGAGCCGCGGCGGCGCGGCTCATGCGCGGACGCGGCGCAGCCTCGCGAGGAGTTCGCCGGCGGCGCCGGCGGCGCCGAAGACGCGCGTGAACCGCCGCATCCGATCGAACCCGCGCCAGCCGGCCAGCGCCTCGGCCATCGCCGCCGCCTGCAGCGCATCGCGCCGGTCGAGATCGACCTCGAACAGATCCTCGACCGCCGCCCGCGTCGGGTCGATCTCGGGTGGAACGCCGTCGATGGCGGCGTAGTCCACGCCGGCGAACTCGATGCCGTAGCGGTCCCGCAGCCAGAGCATGTCGACCGTCATCCGCCGCACCGCCTGCGCGAACTCCGGCCTGAGCCTGGGACTGGCGGATCGCCCCGACCGGGCCTCCAGCCGCGCGAGGATCTGGCGCAGGTTGAAATGGTCGGGCATCAGCCCGGACGACTCGGGGTGGCGCAGCTTGCGGTAGCGATCGAGAATCGCCAGCACCTCGGCCGACACCGATTCGTTGAGGCGGACCGGCGCGACCGGGATCTCGCCGACGACCGGGGTGACGAAGCGCGACAGGAAATCGGCCAGGATGTCGCCGTCGATCAGGTGGCCCCGATCGGTGCTGCACACCGCGATCGGCCGTCCGAACGCCGCCTCGGCCAGCGGCATCCCGCTTTCGAGCTGCGCCCCCACGATCGGCTCGAGCGCCCGGCCGTTCTTGATATGCTGCTGACAGATCGATCCATAGAACGAGGCCGCTTCCCTCACGTAGAGAACCGGCGTGACGTCATCCGACAGTTCGGACATGAGCCCGAAGAACTTTTCGAACTGAACCTGATCCGTATCGATGAAAAAGAACTCGCTGCTCAATATCAGGAGTTTCGGCTTTTTCTGCTCGACCTCCTTCCTGATCGTGTCCCACATGCTTGCGGCGGCGCGGCGTATCCGCTGGGAGTTTCGACCGAACAGGTACTTGATCCCGTTCGTCACTTCCGCATCGGGTTTGTAGAGCACGGTCAGCAGCTTGTGGTTCTCGCGCGCCGCGCCGCCGTCGGGATAGTAGACCCCGTGGTCCCACAGCTTCTCCCGAGCCGCAAAAAACGCGTTCTGCAGGGAGGTGGTGCCGGTCTTGGGCAGACCCATGTGGCAGATGATCTTCACTGCGTACGGTCCTTCGGACAAGAAGCAATACTCTTTACTCGCCGGAAAGCGGTCGGATCCGACCTGTCCAGTCAACACCGCCGCCGCCGCGAATTCAAGGCCGCGACTGCAAGCGCGATGCGCGCCGCGCACCCCGCGCCGGCGC
>CAYTMB010000168.1:2244-5652 GCA_964438465.1 uncultured Rhodovulum sp.
TTCAGATCAGCTGGAAATGCGATCCGCGGGCGTCGTGGCGAAAGTACGGCGCGGGCCGGCGCATGTCGGGATCGGCCAGCGTCGCCTCGATCTCGGACAGCACGACCCCGGTGATGAACGGAATCGGCAGCGCCCGCGCGGCGGGCAGGTCGATCCAGCGGAGATGGCGCAGTTCGCTGTCCCCCGCGGTGATCTCCGCCGGATCGCCGTCGAGCGCGCCCGCTTCGGCCAGGAAGAACCGCGCGTCGAACCGGCGCGGCCGGCCCGGCGGGGTGATCGCGCGAAAGACGAAGCGCAGCGCCTCGGTGCGCGGGCGCAGCCCCGCCGCGAAAAAGCCGCGCCAGGCCGGCGGCGCCGCGGCGGCGCCCTGCGCCGCCGCCGGGTCGCGGGCGCCGAGCCGCAGCCCGGTCTCCTCCCACAGCTCGCGGACCGCCGCCAGCGGCAGGGCGCGCGCCATGTCGGCGGTCGCATCCACCGCCAGCGCCCGCGCGGTCGCGGCGTCGAGCGACGCGGCGCCGGCCAGCGCGAGATCGCCCGCATCGACCGCCCCGCCGGGAAAGACGAACTTGTCCGGCATGAAGGCCGCGGCCGCGCCGCGCTGGCCCATCAGGACCTGCGGGACGCCCCCGCTGCGGCGCACCAGGATGACGGAAGCCGCATCCCGGATCGGGACCTCGGCGCGGCCGGCTTCATTCACCCGGCGCCATGCCCGGCAGCGCGCCGAAGCCATGCATCCGCTTGGCCCATTGCAGCCCGACGAACACGCCCTTCAGCCGCGGCAGAAGCAACAGGCAGAACGCGACGAAGGCGACCGAAAAGCCCAGCGCCATCACCCAGCCTTCCGGCCGCCAGGTGACGAACACGAACAGCATCAGCGGCGCGAGCAGCTTTCCGGCGATCAGGATCGTCGCCCAGGCCGGCCCGTCGTCGGCGCGATGATGGTGCAGCTCGGTCCCGCAGGCCGGGCAGCTGTCGCGAACGGTCAGATAGCCCGCCATCAGCGGGCCCTCGCCGCAGGCCGGGCAGCGCCCGCGCCATCCGCGCATCATCGCGGTCCAAACGTCGCGGGGCTCCTCGGCCATGTTTTCGACTCCTGATCCAGACGCCCGCAATATAATCGGCGCCCCCGGGAAAGCCCATAGGCCGCCGGACATCGCGATCGCGTGATGGCGCCGACGGAAGCCGCGGGGCCCGCCGTTCAACTTCCGTGACGCAAGCGTCGCACAACGCTCGAACAGAAAACAGGACCGACAACCATGACCAGGCTCTCCCGACTTCTCCCCGCCGCCGCCCTGCTCGCGGGGCTCGGCGTCGCCGGAATCGCCGCCGCCCAGGAAGGCCCGATGCCCGGGTTCGGTCGCGGCGGCCCCCACGGCCCCGGGATGCGCGTGATCGACTTCGCCGCGATCGACGCCAACGGCGACGCATCGCTCGACCGCGCCGAACTGCTCGCGCGCAGCGCGGCCCGGCTCTCCGCGCTCGACCTCGACTCCGACGGCGCGCTCGATCGTGCGGAGCTGATCGCCGCCTTCCCCGCCCCGAACCCGGTGTTCGACGTCTTCACCGTCAATCCGGCCGAGGGCATGGCCGACCGGATGATCGCCATGCACGGCGGCACCGCCGAAGGACGGGTCGCGGTGAGCGTGCTGTCCGAAGCCCAGGTCAACCGTCTGCTGACCCGCCTCGACACCGACCGCGACGACGCGATCTCCGCCGCCGAGGCCGAGGCGCGGATGGATCGTCACGGCGGCCGCGGCGGACCCGATGGCCATCGGCGCGGCCCGCGCTCCTGATCCGGGGCGGCGCGGCTTGCACCCCAGGCCGCGCCGCGCCACCATGACCCCTCGCCCCGGACCAGCGGACATTCATGGCGCTCGACCTCCACAGCGCAGGCAGCGACGACGACCTGATCCGACGCTACGCCGGCGGCGACGCGGTGGCGGCGCGGGCGCTGACGCTGCGCCATGTCCCGCGGCTGCTCGCGCTCGCCCGGCGCATGCTGCGCGACCCCGCCGAAGCCGAGGACGTGGCGCAGGAGACGATGCTGCGGCTGTGGCGGCTCGCCCCGGACTGGCGGCCGGGCGAGGCGGCGGTCGGGACCTGGCTCTACCGGGTCGCGAGCAACCTCTGCCTCGACCGGCTGCGGCGGCGGCGCGACACCGGCGACGCGGCGCCGGACATCGCCGACGACGCGCCCTCGGCCTTCGTGACGCTGGCCCGGGCCGACCGCGCCGCGGCGCTGCGCGCCGAGATCGACCGGCTGCCCGACCGCCAGCGCCTCGCGATCACGCTGCGCCACTTCGAGGAGCGCGGCAATCCGGAGATCGCCGCGATCATCGGGGTCAGCGTCGAGGCGGTGGAAAGCCTGCTGGCGCGCGGCCGGCGCGAACTCGGCCTCCGGCTGGCGCCGCGCCGCGCGGAACTGGAGCTTGACGATGGCGAAACCTGACGACGACGATCCACGGGCGCGGCGCGACGCGCTGCGCCGGGAGGAAGGCCCGCTCGCGGCGTTCTTCGACGCCGCCCGCGCCGAGCCGACCCCCCTGCCCGACGCCCTGCTGGCGCGCATCCTCGCCGACGCCGACGCGGTCCGCCCGCCGCCGCCCGCCCGCCCTGCGCGCCGCCGCCCGGCCTGGCCCGGCCTCGCGGCGCTGCTGCGCCCGATCGCCGGCCGGGGCGCCGCGGCGGCGCTGGCGGGCTGTCTCGCGGTCGGATTTCTCGCGGGCTCGCTCGGCGCCGGGACCGACCTCGCCGCCGACGCGATCTGGCCCGACTATGTCTCGATCGGGGCCGTCGCCGAAGGCGTCGACGGCTTCTTCGACCTCAGCGCAGCGGAGGGCTGACCGATGACCGACCCCGTACTTCCCCGCTGGCCGCGGCTGCGGCGCTGGCTCGGCCCGGCGCTGGTGGTTTCGCTCGGGATCAACCTCGCGGTGCTGGGGCTGGTCGCCGGCCTCGCGCTGAAGGGGCCGCCGCCGGCGGGTCCGCGCGGCGAGATCGGCCTGTGGCGCTACGGCGCCGCGCTGCCCGAACCGTTCCGGCGCGACCTCGGGCGCGAGCTGCGCGCCACCCGCGGCGACTGGGCCAAGCCGCGCGACGGCCTGCGCGCCCAGAGCGCCGCGCTCGCGGCGGCGCTGACCGCCGAGCCCTACGATCCCGCGGCCGTCGCCGGGGTGCTGCAATCCGAGCGCGAGCTGCTGGCCGCGCTGACCCGGCGCGGCGCCGACCTGCTGCTGGCGCAGATCGCGCAGATGAGCCCGGAACAGCGCGCCGCCTACGCCGAAGCCCTGACCCGCCGCGGCGGCCCGCCGCACCGCCGGCCATGACGTATCAACATGATACACGAGGTCAAGTATCTGTATTTTATCGACTTTATCCGTGCCTTTAACCCGATCTTCATACCATGCG
>CAYTMB010000169.1:0-5591 GCA_964438465.1 uncultured Rhodovulum sp.
GCGGCGCCGCGGGCGTGGACGGCGAGGCGGTCGAACCAGAGCGGGCCGCCGGCGAGCGGCAGCGCGCCGGGCGGGCGCAGCGGGTCGGTCTGCGGGATCGGGCGGAACCGCGGCGCGTTCATCGCATCCGGGCGAGCGTCGCGGCGACGAGGGCGGGCAGCTCGGCGAAGTCGGCGAAGGTCGCGTCGGCGCCGAGGGTGTCGGGCGCGCGGCTGTTGTAGCCGTGGAGATGCAGCAGGAACGGCGCGCCGGCGGCGCGGGCGGTCTCGGCGTCGGTGGCGCTGTCGCCGATCATGATCGCGGGGCCGGGCGGCAGCTGGTCGGCGGCGTGGTTGAACAGGCGCGGGTCGGGTTTCAGCACGCCGGGCAGGCTGTCGCCGCCGGTGAAGCCGGCGACGGGCGGCATCAGGCCGAGGCCGCGCAGGATGGCGCGGGCGGGGGCGTCGGGCTTCTGGGTGCAGACGGCGAGGCCGTGGCCGGCGGCGGCGAGCGCGGCGAGGGCGGCGGCGACGCCCGGGTAGGTCGCGGTGCCGGTCAGCGGATCGGCTTCGTAGCGCCGGCGGTAGTCGGCGAGATGCGGATCGACGTCGCCGCCGGGCACGCCGCCGGTGTGGTCGAGCAGGCGCTCGACCAGCCGGCGCATGCCGTGGCCGACGAAGCCGAGCACGGTTCCGGTCGGAACCTCGGGGCGCCCGAGCCCGGCGAGCAGCGCGTTGGCGGCGGCGGCCATCGTCGGCGCGGAATGCACCAGCGTGCCGTCGAGGTCGAAGACCAGGCGGGCCATCAGGCAGGAAACCGGGGCGAATGGTCCGTCACGTCAATCATTTCCGGGGCTTTCTTCAGGGTTGTCGTCAGCCGAACATCGCCGCGGGCCGCTCGGGGCGGCGCAGCGCGACGCCTTCGGGCGCGGCGGCGCCCGGCGCGCCGGCGAGGATCAGGGTTTCGGCGCCGATCTCGGCGGCGAGCCAGCCGGCGAGCGCGGCCGGCGCGCTCGCGTCGAGCGCGGGGCGGGGCAGCGCGTCGGTCAGCATCTTGGACGGGGCCCAGACCGGATGGCGGCCGGACTTCAGCGCCCAGTCGAGCTCGGCGCGGCTGGCGGCGACGGTCAGGCGCGGGTCGCGGTCGGCCAGCATCCAGGCGGCGGCCTCGATCGCGAGCAGCCCGGCGCGCAACGCGCCTTCGGCGCCGGCGGGCGGCTGGGCCCGGAGCGGCGCGACGGCGAGCACGGCGGGGCGCGGGGCGGCGGCGAAGGCGTCGAGCCAGGCGGCGGCCTCGGGCCCCGCCAGCAGATCCGCGCCGAGATGCACGACGGCGGGCCGGGCCGGGAGCGGCTCCGCGGCGGCGGCCGGCGGCGCGACCGGGCGCAGCGGCCGGGCGGCGGCCTCGGGCGCGCGGACGCGGGCGATCTCGACCCCGAGCGCGCCGGGGATGCGGTCGAGCTTTTCGATGCGCACGAACACCCGCGCCGCGCGGGGATCGGCGAGGCAGCCGGCAGCGACGCGCTCGGCGAGGGTTTCGAGCAGGTTCAGCCGCTCGGCGGCGAGGGCGGCCTCGATCGCCTCGGTGATGGTCTCGTAGGACAGCACCTTGTCGACGTCGTCGGTGGCGGCCGCCGCGCTGTGGGCGACCTCGAGCACGACGTTGAAGCGGATGCGCTGGGTCACGCCGCGCTCCGAGCGGAACGCGCCGATCTCGACCTCGCGGGTGTAGTCGCGCACCGAGATGCGGTCGACCAGCCCGCCGGCGGCGGTCGCCGCGGCGCGCACCTGCGGCATCTCGAAGGCCATCGCCGTCTCGTCCATCGCGGGATCCCCCTTCGGCCTTCGATACCGCCCGCGCCGGAAGCCCGCAAGCGGCGGGCGGCGCAAGCCCCGGTTAACCGAGGCGCGAAACTCCGCGCCGAAGCCGCGACCGCATTAACCGGGGCCAAAGCCCGCCCGGCCATCCTCGCGCCCGGAAGCCGGGTCGCGGGGCGACGCCGCCCGGCGGAATGCGAGGGGGGCCGGACATGCGAAACATGGCGCGCAGGACGATCGGGGCCGCGACGATCGCGGCGGGGCTGGCGGGCGGGCCGGCGGCGGCCATGGATCCGTCGCGGCTGGGCGGGAAATTCCACGAGCCGATCACCGTCGGGGCCTTCGATCTCGCGCGGTTCGACGAGGCGGTCACGGTCTACGCCAACGTCGCGCGGCGCGACAACGGCAGCCCGCCGCTGAAACGGGACGCGAAGCTGCTGCGCGCCGCGGCCGGGCATGCGCACAACATGGCGCAGCTGCAGACCCACAGCCATCGGTTGCCGGTCGCGGGCGAAGGCCGGCTGGTGCAGCGAATGGACCGCAACGGCGTGCGCTATCGCACCGCGGCGGAGAACATCGGGATGGAAAAGGTGCTGCGCCTGCTCGGCCGGCCGATCGCGATGAAGGCGCAGGGCTGCGCGTTCACCTATGCCGACAGCGGCGCGCCGGTTCCCGTGCACACCTACGCCAGCCTGGCGCAGTCCGCCGTGGCGCGGTGGATGGCCTCGCCGAAGCACCGCGCCTCGTTGCTGTCGCCCGCCTTCGCGCGCATCGGCACCAGCGCCGCGATCGACCCCAAGGGGCCGGCCTGCGGCGACGTGTATCTGGTGCAGAACTTTGCCGGCTAGGCAGGCGCGGGGAGCGGCTGCGGGCGGAAGGCGGATGGAGCGTCCGCGGGACGCGGACGCCGGCTCCTGCGGCTGGACGGCCTGGCCGACGCGACGGCGCGTTCTTGTGGGCGCGGTCGCGTTCGGCGTCGGGGGCGGACTGCTTCGGCCCCGGACGGCGCCTGCGATGGGCAAGGTCGGAGCGCTCCTGTCAGGGGAGGCGTTCGCGGCGGCGCTGCTTTCGGAGATCAACGCCGCGCGGGCCGGTCAAGGCGTGCGCCCGCTCGGCGCCGATCCGCGGCTCAGCGTTGCGGCGCTGCATGCGGTGACGCTGATGGCCGAAGCGCGCGTGATGGAGCACGAGTTGCCCGGGACGCCGAGTTTCGCGGCGCGGCTGCGGGCGTCGCGCGCGCGGGTCCGCACGGCGGGCGAGAACATCCTGCGCGACAATCTCAGCCGCTACGGCCTCGGCTGCGGTTCGATCTCGGGCGATCTGGCGCATCGGCTGAGCGGACAGGTCGCCAAGGTGTCGGTCCCCCGGTGGATCGGCTCGCCGAAGCATTTCGCCAATATCATGAACCCGCGCTTCAAGCGGGCGGGCGCCGGATTTGCGGTCGTCGCCGCCGAACCTGGCTGCGGCCAGATCTATGTGGCGCAGGTCTTCGCCGGGTAGCTGCGCCTCAGTTCGCCGCGACGCGCGTCGGCTGGCGGTAGAAGAGGTGGTTGCCGATGGCGGCGGTGCGGGCGAACTTGCGCGACCAGTCGGGGCGCACGGCGGTCGAGTGGAAATGCGTGGCGCCGGAGGTGACGCTGCGCGGATGGCCGTCGATCAGCAGGCGGGCGAGCTTCTCGGCGCGCTGGCGCGGACCGGCGCTGGTCATCACGTCCGGGCGGCCGTCGCAGGCGTAGGAGAACTGGCAGCCCCGGCCGCTGCCGACGCCCTGGGTGGTCACGCCGCAGATGCTGTCGGGGTAGCTGCGCGAGTCGACCCGGTTCAGCACCACCTCGGCGACGCCGATCTGGCCGGCGAGCGGCTCGCCGCGGGCCTCGAAATAGATCGCGGCGGCGAGGCACTGGAACTGCGCGTCTCCGGTCGCGGGCGGCAGGGCGTCGAGGGCGGCGAAGTCGAGCCGCGCGGGCGCGGCGGCGATCGGCGCATCCGGGGCCGGGTTGCGGCTGGCGATGGCGACCGGGCGTTTGGCGACCGCGTCGGCGACCGCGGTCGGGGCCTTGGCGGCGGCGTCCGGGCGGGCCTTGGCGGCGACGCGGTCCCGGGCGATGGCCTGGATCCGGTCGGCGCCGAGCGCGTTCATCGCGGCCTGTTCGCGGCCCATGATGCTGGCGACCTCGCTGGCGACGACGGCAGGGTCCGAGGCCTTGGCGGCGTCGGCGGCCTGTGCCGCGGCGCCCAGACCGAGGCAGGTCAGCGCCGCGGCGGTGAAGGTCGCGGACAACGCGAGTCGCGCGCTGTCGAGCCTGGCTGCGGTCATTCTGTCCCTCTCGGATTGCGCCGACGACGTTTCGTTCGGCGCGTCGTGGTCTGTGTCGCGTGATCTAAGGACCGCGCTTGTTCCAGATCCGCCAACGGAAAGTCCAGCAATTGCAATGGATAAGCGGATTCCCGCCCATCTGGTTGTCAACAGGCCTGTGGACAGGTCGCCGAAAAGCGCGCGGATTCAGAGTTCTTTAAGGAACTGATGAACCGCCTTGCGGGCGCCCTGGTCGAGCGCGCCGAGGGTGGAGAACGGGCTCGGCGACATCGCCAGCCGCGGGCCGAGCGCCGCGACCCCGACCGATCCGAACGATTCGGCGAGGCGCGACTCGGCCCAGGCGAGGCCCTGGGAGCGGCGGCGCGCGGCGAGCCGGCCGGCCTCGGCGGCGGCCCGTGCCGCGATCAGGTCGAGCGCCGCGGGGATCCCCTGCCCCGCCGTCGCCGCGACGATGGCGACCTCGACCGGCGGGCGGTCGCCGGCGGTCAGCGACAGCGCGCCGCGCACGTCCGCGGCGGCGCGTTCGGCCGCGGCGCCGAGGTCGCCCTTGGTGACGAACACGAGGTCGGGCGCCTCCATCACGCCGGCCTTCATGTACTGGAGCGCGTCGCCGGCGCCGGGCTGGGCGCAGAAGGCGACGAGGTCGGCGCAGTCGGCGATCTCGGTCTCGGACTGGCCGACGCCGACGGTCTCGACGATGACGAGGTCGTAGAGCGCGCGCATCAGCACCATCGCCGGATAGGTGATCTCGGCGAGGCCGCCGAGCCGGCGGCGCGCGGCCATCGAGCGCACGAAGACGCCGGCGTCCTCCGGATCGGTCTCGATGCGGGTGCGGTCGCCGAGCAGGGCGCCGCCGGAGGCGCGCGAGGACGGATCGACGGCGATCACCGCGACGGTTTGGCCGCGCGCGCGAAGCTCGGCGATCATCGCGTTGATCAGGGTGGATTTCCCGACGCCCGGCGGGCCGGTCAGCCCGAGCGCGAGGCCGCGCGGGTCGGCGAGCGCCGCGTCGAGCAGCGCCGCGAGCGCGGGCGCGGTCGGGTCGGTCTCGAGCGCGGACAGGGTGCGGGCCAGCGCCCGCTTGCCGCCGGCGCGCAGGGCTTCGAGGTCGGGCGGCGTCATTCGGCGGCGGCGGCCTCCGCGCCGCGGCGCACGAGGATCGTCGCCTGCGCCGCGGCGAGGCGCGCGATCGGCACGCGGAACGGCGAGCAGGAGACGTAGTCGAAGCCCGCGACCTTGCAGAAGCGCACCGAGGACGGATCGCCGCCGTGCTCGCCGCAGAGCCCGAGGGTGAGGTCCGGGTTGCGCTCGCGGCCGCGGCGGGCGGCGATCAGCATCAGCTCGCCGACGCCCTCGACGTCGAGGACGTGGAACGGATCCTCGTGGAACACGCCCTGGTTGACGTAGTCGCGCATGAAGCGGCCGGCGTCGTCGCGCGACAGGCCGTAGGTCATCTGGGTGAGGTCGTTGGTGCCGAA
>CAYTMB010000170.1:0-5562 GCA_964438465.1 uncultured Rhodovulum sp.
GAAGCCGTGGTTCAGCAGCACCTCGGCGATGCCCGACATGCCGATGCCGCCGATGCCGGTGAAATGGATCGCGCCGATGTCGTGGGGCAGGCGGGTCTGTCCGTTCATGCTCGCTCCTCGTGTCTGGCCTCTCTGCGGGCCGTGGTCGCGGCGAGCCGTTCGACCAGCTCGGCCAGTTCGTTGGTGGCGCCCGGACGGCCCTGGGCGTGGCTCGCCTCGGCCATCGCCTCGGCGCCCTCGGGGTCCGAGAGGATCGCGGCGACATGCCCCGCGAGGGCCTCCGGCGTCAACGCCTCCTCGCGGATCATGAAGGCGCCGCCCGACTGCACCAGCCCGGCGGCGTTCGCCGCCTGGTGGTCGTCGGTGGCGTGGGGGTAGGGGATCAGGATCGCCGGGCGGCCGATCACGGTGATGTCGGCGATCGAGCCGGCGCCGGCGCGGCTGATCACCAGCGTCGCCTCGGCCAGCCGCTCGGGCACGTCGTCGAAGAAGGCGCGCAGCTCGGCCGCGACCCCGAGCCCGGCGAAGGCGTCCTGGGCGCGGGCCATGTCCTCGGGGCGGACCTGCTGGGCGAGCCGGATGCGCGCGCGCAGCTCGGCGGGCAGCAGGGCCAGCGCCGCGGGCAGGATGCGCGCGAACATGCCGGCGCCCTGGCTGCCGCCGATCACCAGCACCGACATCGGATGCGCGCCCGGCGGGACGTAGGTGGCCTCGCCCTGGGCCAGCACCGCCTCGCGCACCGGGTTGCCGGTGTGGATCACCCGCGCGTCGTCGGGCACCTCGGTCGGCCAGACCCCGCAGGCGACGGCGTTGACCCGCGCGGCGAAGGCGCGGTTGACCCGGCCGAGCACGCCGTTCTGCTCGTGGATCAGCCGCGGCAGCCGCAGGATCGTCGCCGCGATCATCGCCGGCAGCGCCGGATAGCCGCCGAAGCCCGCGACGCAGGCCGGCCGGTCGCGGCGCATCGCGATCAGGCTGGTGAGCGTGCCCCAGGCGATGGCGAAGGGCGCGGCCAGCTTCGCCAGCACGCCGCCCTGCGCCATCGAGGCGGCCGCGGTGACCTGCCGCGTCACCGCCGGCGGAAAGCCCCCGGCGTAGCGGGCGCCGCGGGCGTCGGTGGCCAGCTTCACCCGCCAGCCGCGGGCGAGCATCTCCTCGGCCAGCGCCTGGGCGGGGAACATGTGGCCGCCGGTGCCCCCGGCGGCGATGACGAGCAGCGGCGCGGCCATCAGCGGCTCCCGAGAATGTCGTCGATGTCGTGCTGCGGCCGCTTGCGCGTCATCGCCAGCAGCACCCCGAGCCCGAGCCCGGCGGCGATCAGCGACGAGCCGCCGTAGGAGATCAGCGGCAGGGTCATGCCCTTGGCCGGCAGCAGGCGCACCGCGACGCCCATGTTGATCATCGCCTGCATCCCGAGCAGCGACGCGAGCCCGGCCCCGGCGAGGCGGATGAACGGGTCGCGCTCGCGCACCAGCCGCAGCAGCGAGCGCACGACGATGGTGGCGTACAGCGCCATGATCGCGACGCAGAGGATCAGGCCGAACTCCTCGGCCGCGACGGCGATGATGAAGTCGGTGTGGGCGTCGGGCAGGATCCATTTCACCTGGCCGTTGCCGGGTCCGACCCCGAGAAACCCGCCTTCCTGGATCGCGTTGGTGGCGTAGCCGATCTGGGTGCGCGGATCGACCTCCGAGGTGAGAAAGCCGTCGATGCGGCGCGCGACATGTTCGGAATTGTGGTAGGCGAACCAGCCCGCCGCGATCACCCCGCCGCCGACGCCGCCGAGCAGCACCACCGGCGCCCCGGCGGCGAAATACATCAGCCCCCAGGTGGCGATGATCAGCCCGGCCTGCCCGAAGTCCGGCTGTAGCGCCAGCATCGTCGCGAGCGTGACCGCGACGGCGAAGGACAGCGCCCGCCCGGGCGGGCCGCCGGCCTCGTAGCTCGCCGCCATCAGCCATGCGGCGAAGATCGCGAAGGTGGGCTTGAGGAACTCCGAAGGCTGGACCGACACCAGCCCGAGCGAATACCAGCGCACCGCGCCCTTGCCGAAATCGGTGCCGAACGCCGGCAGCAGCGCCAGCGCCACGAAGGACGCGAGGAACGCCATCACCCCGAGCCGGCGCAGGGTCGAGGGCTGCAGCATCGACACGATCAGCATCGCCGCGATCGCCAGGACTCCGAACGCCGCCTGACGGATGACGTAGTGGAACGGGTCCAGCCCGTTCTTGACCGCGAGCGGCGGCGAGGCGGCGAGGCCGAGCAGCATGCCGGCGAGGAACAGGCCGAATATCGCCGCGAGCGACCAGCGGTCGATGGTGCGCCACCAATGCGGAAGGATCGGTTCGCCCGGCCTCGCCGGCGCGGCGCCATAGACCATCTCGGTCATCGGGAACTGCCCTTTCCCTTGTCTGTGCCTGCTCCTCCGGCCGGATTGCCTCCGGTCCGGGGTATTTTTCGCAGGAGTGTAGTCGGGTCGGGCATGAAAGACCAGCGTCTCGCGAATCGGTCCGTTCGGGAGGACCGGGCGCCCGGCGGTTCCGACGCGCGCCGTCTAGAGAGCTGATCCTGCGGGAAGAATCGGCTCCGACTCCGTCAGAAGACGTCGACCAGATAGAGAATGATGATGATCGGGATCGGGATGCCGATGACCCAGGCCAGGATGCCCTTCATGGACGCGCTCCGGAAGCAGTTGCTGATGGAGCGGCAACGCGGCGGGGCGTGGAAGGTTCCCGGAGGGTCGGGCGGCGCGCGGGGCGCGCCGCCCGGTGGTCAATCAGTTGACGAGGGCGAGGTTCGCCGCCGACTCGCGGCCGTCACGGCCGGATTCGATGTCGAAGGTGACCTTCTGGCCGTCGTTGATCGAGGTCAGGCCGGCGCGCTCGAGCGCCGAGATGTGAAGGAACACGTCCTTCGAGCCGGTCTCGGGCTGGATGAAGCCGAAGCCCTTGGTGGCGTTGAACCATTTCACGGTGCCTTTGGCCATCGTGAGATCTCCTGTAGTCTAGTCGCCGCCCGCAGAATGCGGCGGCCCGGCAGCGTCAGAGCTAATCGCAGGACTGAAGCCGGGTGACGGAGACAGTAGCCGATCGTGGTAACGTCGCCCCGGCCATATGCGCCCTGTCGGCCGCAAAAGCAAGCGAATCCCGGCGAGGCCCGGAGATCTGCGGTTAATCGCCTGCGGGGACTGGGAAAATTCCATGCGCGTCACATGCACAATCCATGCACCGATCATATGCATGATTCTCTGCGCGCGGGCGGCGTCGACCCTGCTCGTGCCGGCCTGCGGGTTCTTGCACGGGGTGCGCCGGATGTTCGGCGACCGAAAGCGGACCATCCCGCGGGACCGGCGCAGGCCGGGCGAGATGGCGCCGGCGCAGCCGGACGGGACCCGGATCACCGCGGATTTGGCGCGACTCGGGGCGCGGGTGTAGGCTGGCCGCTCCAGAAAAAACCGGAGGGAGCCATGACTGTCGCGCGTGTCACCGAGATCACGTCGTCCTCGAGCGAGAGCTTCGAGGACGCCATCCAGACCGGGGTGAGCCGGGCCTGCAAGACACTGAAAAACGTCAAGGGGGCCTGGGTCCAGGAGCAGACCATCGACATCGAGGACGACCGGATCGTCGCCTACCGGGTCAACATGAAGGTGACCTTCGTGCTGGAGGACTGAGCGGCCGGGGCGGCGCGGCCGGGCGCGGGACCCGCGGCCGGCCCGTCCCAGGCGGGGGAGGGATCATGGGTTTTCTGACGATCACCACATGGGAGCTGGCGGACGGCGCGGACTGGGAGACCAACCTGCGCAACGTGCGCGAGCGCCGGCTGCCGGCGCTGCGCGAGATGGGGGCGCTGCGGGTGACGCTGATGCGCACCAGCCCCCGCACCACCGCCGTGATCACCGAATGGCCCGACGAGGCGACGCGGGATGCGGCGCAGCATCTGATCGAGGAGGTGCGGCGCAAGGTGCAGACGCTGGACGGGTTCCGGCTGACCGGCGAGATGAAGGGCGCGGTGGCCGCGGAGGCGTGAGGCCGCGCGCCGCGGCGCGGCGGCGCCCCGCGTCCTGCTGGCCGGCGGCGGCGCGCCTGCGCCCGGCGCGACGCAGGGAGGGAAGTTGGATCGTGGCGGTGCGGATGACGTGCCTCGCCTGCGGGCGGGCGAACCGGGTTCCAGAGGAGCGGCTGGCGGCGGGACCGAAATGCGGGGTCTGCGGCGAGAAGCTGGCCGATGGCCGCGTGCGCGAGATCGACCCGGCGACGCTGGCCAGGGCGATGACGGACGACGCGCCGCTTGTCGTCGATTTCTGGGCGGCCTGGTGCGGGCCCTGCCGCGCGATGGCGCCGGAGTTCGCGAAGGCCGCGACGGCGCTGGCGCCGGGGGCGCGCTTCGCCAGGCTCGACACCGAGGCGCATCCGGCGGTCAACGCCCGCTTCGGCATCCGCGGCATTCCGCTGCTGATCGCCTTCCGCGGCGGGCGCGAGATCGCCCGGCAGGCGGGGGCGCAGCCGGCGGCCGGGATCGTGTTCTGGGTGCGCGGCGTGGTCGCGGCGGCGGTCTGATCGCGGGCGGCGGGGTCGGCGGGTCCGGTTCGGTCTGGATATTTCCGGGAGCTTCGGTGCAGATTGCCCGGTCGGCCGGCGCGACGGTCGGCGAGCCAATGTGGCGGCGCCGGTCGAACCGGCCGCCCGGGCGCGGATCCGCGGGGGGATGAATGATCGGTCTGATGCTGCAGGGGGCGCTGCTCGGGTTCGGCGCCAATGTCCTGTTCGACCTGTGGCAGCGGCTGGCGGCGCTGGCGCAGGGCCAGCCGGCGCCGAACTGGGCGCCGGTCGGGCGCTGGTTCTGGCATCTGCGCGAGGGGCGGGTGTTCCACGACGACATCGGCAAGGCGGCGCCCTACGCCCACGAACTCGCGCTCGGCTGGGTCGGGCATTACGCGATCGGCATCCTCTACGGGGTGATCTTCGCGCTGATCGTCGGGCCGGGCTGGCTGGCGGCGCCGAGCTTCCTGCCGGCCTGGATCTTCGGGCTGGTCACGGTGGCGTTCGGCTGGTTCCTGCTGCAGCCGGGGCTGGGCATCGGCTGGGCCGCGTCCAAGGCGCCGAACCCGGCGAAGGTGCGGCTGCTCAACCTCGCCGGGCACACCGTGTTCGGGCTGGGGCTGTGGCTGACGGCGCTGCTGATCGGCTGACGCTCGCGGCGCGGGGGGGTCGGAACCGCGCCGGTCCGGCGGCCGTTGTCTCTGACCGAGCCAGGGAGACCCGCAAGGCGAAGGCGGGCTGAAAGCATCCTGGCGTCGGCGTGCAGGGCAACGGCGACGGAGCCCGCGGGATACCCGACACCCCGCCGGGGAGCGCGGCGCCGTCCAACCGCGACAGGAAGCAGCCGTCGCGCGGCCGCGGCTTCGGCGGCAGGCGCGTCCGGAACGAGCAGCGCCAGGATGGGGCGAGCGACCGCCGGGGGCGCCCGCGCGGCGTCAGGCCTCGGCGAGGTCGACGCCGAACCGCTGCCCCAGGCGCGCCGCCGCCTCCGGGGTCAGGGGCTTCCCGCCCGGCAGGCGGCGCA
>CAYTMB010000171.1:0-5507 GCA_964438465.1 uncultured Rhodovulum sp.
GTCCTTCGGCCACGCCCGCCAGCGTGCCGAAGGACTGCGCGCGAGGAAGCCCGGGATCCGGATCGGACTGGCCGATCCCGACGGGGCGGCGCTCTACAACCACTATGCCCACGGCGCGCTGAAGGCCGAAGGCTCGTCGATCACCGAAGGCATCGGGCAGGGCCGGATCACCGCCAACCTCGAAGGCCTGGCGGTGGACATGCCCTACAACATCCCCGACGCCGAGGCGCTGCCGGTGGTCTTCGACCTGCTCGCCGAGGAGGGGCTGTGCATGGGCGCCTCGACCGGCGTCAACGTCGCGGGCGCGATGCGCATGGCGCGCGACCTGGGACCGGGGCGCACGGTCGTCACCATCCTGTGCGACTATGGCACGCGGTATCAGTCCAAGCTCTTCAATCCGGCGTTCCTGCGCGAAAAGAACCTGCCGGTCCCGGCCTGGCTGGCGGAACCGCCGCGCGATCTGCCCGATGCCTTCGATCGCTGAACGCCGCCGCGCCGGCGGCGCGATGCTGCGGGCGCTCGCGCTGGTCCTGCTGGTGGTTGCGGGGCTGGCGGTCGCGGGGCTGGCGGCGCCGGGCGCGGCGCAGGAGCCGACCGCCTCGGCCCAGACCGAATGGACGGAGGCGATCGCCCGGGCGTCGGCGCTGAAGGCCGAGCCGGAGGCGCTGACGGAAGACCTCGAACGCGTGCGCGACCGGTTGCAGCGCCTGCGCAGCGCGGCGATCGAGGCCGAGGCGGCGGGCGCCGGGCGGCTGGCGGACGCCAACGCCCGGCTGACGGCGCTGGGTCCGCCGCCGGCGGAAGGCGCGACCGAATCCGCCGAGGTCGCCGCGCGCCGCGCGCAGATCAACGCGGAGATCGCGGCGGCGCAGGTTCCGGTGGTCGAGGCGCAGGATTTCCAGCGCCAGGCCGACGCGCTGATCCGCGACATCAACCATGTGGTGCGCGCCCGCTTTTCGGCCGAGTTGCGCAGCCGCGGGCCGTCGCCGCTGCGCCCGACGAACTGGGTGCAGACCGCGCAGTCGCTGAAGGCGAACCTCGACCTGCGCCGCGACGAGGTCGCCGCGGTGCTGGCCGACGACAGGTCGCGCGCCGCGCTGCTCCAGCGCATTCCGTTCGACCTGATGCTGGCGATCGTGGGGATCGCGATCACCTTCAGCCTGCGGGTGCGGCTGGTGCGCTGGGTCGAGGACCAGCTGGGGCGGGCGAACAGTCCGAAGACCGTCGCGCTCCTGGTGAACTTGCGCAACTTCAGCCGGCTGATCGTGCCCGCCGTCGGGGTCGGGCTGCTGTTCGCGGCGCTCGATCCCGCGGATCTGCTCGACGTCACCGCGCGGTCGAAGCTGTTCGTGCTGCCCGATTTCGCGCTGGCGGTGATCGCGGCGAGCTGGCTCGGCAACAGCGTGTTCGCGCCCGAGCTGCCGGCGTACCGGCTCGCCTCCGTCAACGACGCCGACGCCGCGTCGGCGGCGCGCCTGTCGGTCGGTCTCGGCGCGGTGCTGGGCGCGAACCTGTTCCTGCGGCGCTACGTCACCAATTTCGACATGTCGCCGGCGGCGGCCGTGACGCTGGTGTTCCCGCTGTTCCTGATCGGCGGGCTGCTGCTGTGGCGGTTCTCGCGCATCCTGCGGAGGCTGCGCCGCGACATCCGCCTGCGCGATCGCGGCGTGCCGGTCGGCGAGCGGGCCGGGGCGATCACCATGAGCGCCCTGGCGTTCATCGAGCGGCTGGTCTGGATCGTGGCCTTCGCCGCGCCCGCGCTCGCCGCGGCGGGGTATCTCGCCGCCGCGAGCTACCTGCTCTATTCCACCATCCTGACGCTGGCGCTGTTCGCGGCGGGGGTGTCGATCTTCTTCCTCGTCATCACCACGCTCGGCGTGCTGGTCATTCGCGAGGCCGAGCCCGGGCGCGATCCCAACGCGGACGGGCTGGCGCCCGTGCTGGTCGCGGCGCTGCTGACCCTCGCCGCGATCCCGTTCCTCGCGCTGATCTGGGGCGCGCGGACCTCCGACATCGCCGATGTCGGCTTCATGCTGCGCGACGGCGTGACCTACGGCGGCATGCGCATCTCGGTCGGCACGCTGGTGACCTTCACGCTGGTGTTCGGGCTGATCTACGGCCTGTCGCGGGTGCTGCGCTCGGTGCTGCGCAACACCGTGCTGCCGCGGACGCGGATGGACGCCGGCGGCAAGAACGCGGTGCTCGCCGGGGTCAGCTACGTCGGGTTCTTCATCGCGGGCATCGTCGCGGTGTCGAGCACCGGGATCGACCTGACCAACCTCGCCGTCGTCGCGGGCGCGCTGTCGGTCGGCATCGGCTTCGGGTTGCAGAACATCGTGTCGAACTTCGTCTCGGGGATCATCCTGCTGGTCGAGCGGCCGATCAAGGAGGGCGACTGGATCGAGGTCGGCGGCTTCGCCGGCTATGTGCGCGGCATCTCGGTGCGCTCGACCGAGATCGAGACCTTCGACCGGGCGAGCGTGATCCTGCCGAACTCGGACCTCGTCGCCGGCACCGTGCTGAACCGGACCCATTCCGGCATGTCGGGCCGGATCCAGGTTCCGGTCAGCGTGGCGATGGAGAGCGACCCCCGGCTGGTCGAGCGGGTGCTGGTCGAGATCGCCGAGACGCATCCGCTGGTGCTGACCGATCCCTCGCCGCGGGTGCTGCTGCTGGAGGTCGGGCCCGACGCGCTGCTGTTCGAGATCCGCTGCTGGCTGCGCGACGTGAACTTCTCGCTGTCGGCGCGCTCGGACATCAATTTCGAGATCCTCGAGAAGCTGGAGAAGATCGGCGTGAAGCTGCAGCCGTTCGCGCGCGCCGCCCCGGTCGCGCCGCCGCCGCCCGAGGCGGCGCCGCCTGCGGCCGTGGCGCCGCCCGACGACGACGCGCCGCC
Source organism: uncultured Rhodovulum sp. (assembly GCA_964438465.1). Classification (GTDB taxonomy): domain Bacteria; phylum Pseudomonadota; class Alphaproteobacteria; order Rhodobacterales; family Rhodobacteraceae; genus Amaricoccus. The sequence goes on from CAYTMB010000171.1 coordinate 2,897, forward strand.
GGCCAAACCGGCTTGACAACCGGGAGCCGTTTGGCGATACGACCGGCTCCCGCGGGCCAGGACGCCCGGGGGCGGGCTATGGCTCGTGCGACAAGCGCGCAGTCCGAAGGCGCGGGGGATGCCCCGCACAACGCCGGTTCGACCGGGGCCGAAGGACGCGGTGGCAAGAAGGAAAGACGCGATGTTCGCGGTGCTCAAGACAGGCGGCAAGCAGTACAAGGTCGCCAAGGACGATATCTTCCTGGTGGAGAAGCTCGTGGCCGAGGCCGGCGAGACGGTGCAGTTCAACGAGGTGCTGATGCTCGGCGGCGAGACGGTGACCGTCGGCGCGCCGCGCATCGAGGGCGCCGCGGTGCAGGCCGAGGTGCTGGAGCAGACGAAGGGGCCGAAGGTGATCTCCTTCGTCAAGCGCCGGCGCAAGCATTCGTCCCAGCGCAAGCGCGGCCATCGCCAGCAGCTGACGCGGGTGCGGATCACCGAGATCCTCGCGACTGGGGCCGACGCCACGGGCGTCAAGGCCGCGAACTGAAGGAGACGACGCTATGGCGCATAAAAAGGCAGGCGGCTCGTCCCGCAACGGTCGCGACAGCGCGGGGCGCAGGCTCGGCGTGAAGAAGTTCGGCGGCGAAGCCGTGATCCCGGGCAACATCCTCGTGCGGCAGCGCGGCACCAAGTGGTGGCCGGGCGCGAACGTCGGGCTGGGCCGCGACCACACGATCTATGCGGTCGCCGAGGGGCATGTGACGTTCCACAAGGGCGTCAAGGGCCGGACCTTCATCTCCGTGCTGCCGGCGGCCAAGGCCGCCGAGTAGGCCGCAGCCGCCCGGCGTCGAGGCCGAGAAGGCCGGCGGTCCCGCCGGCCTTTCCGCGTTTTCGCCGTCCGTCCCGCGCAGGGCACAGGAACCCCACGATGTCCGATCTCGGCTTCGACCAGCCCGACCTGACCACCCCGCGGCTGCGGCTGCGCCGGCTCGCGCTTGCGGATGCGGGGTTGATCCATCTCTACGCCAGCGACGCGCGGGTGGCGCGGATGACGACTTCGATCCCGCATCCCAATCCGCCGGGCAGCGCCGAGGCGTTCGTCGCGCGCGCCACAAGGCGGGGCGCCGAGGAGACGGTCTGGGCGCTGGATGCCGGCGAGGAGCGGGAAAACGGGCTGATCGGGCTGATCTCGCTGAAGCGGGCGGGCGAGGGCGTCGGCGAGATCGGCTACTGGGTCGCGCCGGCGTTCTGGAATGCGGGCTACGCCAGCGAGGCGGTCGACGCCGTGGTGCGCGAGGCGGAGCGGCGGGGGTTCGCGGCGCTGACGGCGGAGGTGTTCCAGGACAACCTCGCCTCGGCGCGGGTGCTGACGCGGGCGGGCTTCGGCTATGCCGGGACCGGCGAGAGCTATTCGGTGGCGCGCGGCGCGATGACGCCGGTGTTCCGCTATCGCCGCGATCTGCGGCAGGAGTGAGCGCGCCATGAAATTCCTCGATCTGGCGCGGGTGCATATCCGCTCGGGCTCCGGCGGCAACGGCTGCGTCAGCTTTCGCCATGAGAAGTTCGTCGAGTTCGGCGGGCCGGACGGCGGCGACGGCGGCAAGGGCGGCGACGTCTGGGTCGAGGCGGTCGAGGGGCTGAACACCCTGATCGACTATCGCTACCAGCAGCATTTCTTCGCGAAGAACGGCCAGGGCGGCTCGGGCAAGCAGCGCACCGGCAAGAGCGCCGACGACGTGACGCTGCGGGTGCCGGTGGGCACCGAGCTGCTGGAGGAGGACGGCGAGACCGTCATCGCCGACCTGACCGTCCCCGGCCAGCGGGTGCTGCTGGCGCGGGGCGGCAACGGCGGCTGGGGCAACGCGCAGTTCAAGACCTCGACCAACCAGGCGCCGCGGCGGGCCAACCCCGGCCAGGACGGCGTCGAGCGCACGATCTGGCTGCGGATGAAGCTGATCGCCGACGCCGGGCTGGTCGGGCTGCCGAACGCGGGCAAGTCGACCTTCCTCGCCGCGACCTCGAACGCGCGGCCGAAGATCGCCGACTATCCGTTCACCACGCTGCATCCGGGCCTCGGCGTCGTCGGCATCGACGGCGCGGAGTTCGTGCTCGCCGACATCCCCGGGCTGATCGAGGGCGCCAGCGAGGGCAGGGGGCTGGGCGACACCTTCCTCGGGCATGTCGAGCGCTGCGCGGTGCTGCTGCATCTGGTCGATGCGACCTCGCCGACGCTGGTCGAGGACTACCGGGTGATCCTTGGCGAGCTCGAGGCCTATGGCGGCGGGCTGGACGACAAGCCGCGGGTGGTGGGGCTGAACAAGATCGACGCGCTCGACGACGAGGAGATCGCCGAGGCGGTCGCGGCGCTGGAGGCCGAGGGCGCTTCGGTGATGCGGCTCTCCGGCGTCACCGGCGAGGGCGTGCCGCAGGTGCTGCGCGCGCTGCGCGGCCGGATCGAGGCGGCGCGGGGGTCGCTGGCCGTCAAGGAGATCGAGGCGTGGCGCCCCTGACAGGATATCCGGCGGCTTGCATCAGAGTCCGCCTTGATCGGGGCGAGTATGGAGCGAACGGTCTTCGCCGTCACTTCACCGATTTGTCCGTCGACAAATCGGTGCGCGCCTGCCTGCCC
>CAYTMB010000172.1:0-5504 GCA_964438465.1 uncultured Rhodovulum sp.
ACGGAGTCCTCGGCGAAGAAGATCTTGCGCCCGAACAGCGCGACCCGGGCGCCGTATTTCTCGGCCTGGCCGACCATCTCGAGCGTGTCGCGGGTGGTCGAGGAGGCGCCGCCGAGGATGCCGACGATGATCCGGCCGGGATCGTAGGAGGCGAGCTCCTCGGTCGCCTTCGGGCCGTTGTAGACAACCTTCAGGAAGATCGGCGCGTCCAGCCGCGAGACGCCGGCCAGCGTCTTGGCGATGGCGTCGTTGTTGTAGGTGGCGAAATCGACGCCGTTCGCGCATTCGACGGTGAACTGCGGGTTGAAGATCTCGAGGAAGTGCCGGACGCCCTCCATCGAGGCCTCGTCGCGGAACTCGGCATAGGCGTCGAGCGTGCGCCGGTCCTGGTCGAGGTCGTTGAAGAAGGTGATCGCGTAGAGCCCGAGATCGGCCACCGACCGCACCCGGTCGAGCCGGGCGGAGCGGAACGGCACGGTCGGCAGGTGCCGGTAGCTGGCGCCGCGCCAGTGCCAGATGTCGCTGCCGTCGTTCAGCCGCACCGCCGGAGTCACGTCCGACCCGGCGAAGACGCCCTTGGTCGACAGGTACTCCATCGACGACAGCGAGGTCAGCATGATGTCGATCAGGTCGGAGGCGACCATGCGCTCCATGTTGTCGCGGTAGACCTTGAAGGGGCGCATCCGGCCGGTCGGCTTGCCGTTTGCGTCGAGCTCCGGTCCGGCGGTGCCGGTCCCCAGCGCCATGTCGCCGTCCTTGGCGTCGGCGATGATGAAGTCCTTCGGGGTGTAGTCGCCCGCCTGAATCCGGGCGAGCTTCATGTCCATGCGTTTTGCGGTCAGCATTCTGCGGTCCTGTCCTGGAGGGTCTGAAGGGTGAAGCGAAGCCCCGCGCCTAGGCGGAGACGCGCCGGATCCACTGGTCGAGGCCGACGGCGACGATGATGAGGATGCCGACGGTGAATTCCTGCCAAAGCGCGTCGAGCCCGGCGAGGGCGAGGCCGTTGCGGAACACGCCGACGATCAGCGCGCCGATCAGCGTGCCGACGACCGAGCCGCGACCGCCGAACAGGCTGGTGCCGCCGATCACCACCGCAGTGATCGAATCGAGGTTGGCGGTGCCGCCGGAGGTCGGGCTGATCGCGCCGATGCGCCCGATCAGCACCCAGGCCCCCAGCGCGCAGATCAGGCCCGCGATGGCGTAGACCGAGAGCAGCACCCGGCGCGTGTCGATCCCGGCCAGCCGCGCCGCCTCGGGGTCGTCGCCGGTCGCATAGATGTGCCGGCCGAACGCGGTCCGGTTCAGCATGTACCAGACCGCGGCCGCGATCAGGATCGCGGCGACGGTGCCCATCGTCAGCCGCGCGCCGCCGAACTGGATCGCGGCGCCCGTCGCCTGCAGCAGCGGCGCGGCTTCGGCCACCTCCTGCGAGCGGATGGTCTGGCTCGCCGACAGCCACAGGAACATCGCGCCGAACACGCTCCAGGTGCCCAGCGTCACGATGAAGGGCGGCATGCGGAAATAGGTGACCAGCGCGCCGTTGGTCAGCCCGCAGCCGATGCCGACGGCGAGCCCGATGACGAAGGCCAGCTCCTGCGGCACGCCCGCCCCGACCGCGAGATGGCCCATCACCACCGAGACGAGGATCATGATGGCGCCGACCGACAGGTCGATGCCCGCCGTCAGGATCACCAGCGTCTGCGCCACGCCGATGATGGCGATGATCGTCACCTGCTGCATGATCAGCGACAGGTTGAACGGCTGGAAGAACCGCCCGCCCACCACCGCGCTGAAGACCAGGATCGACAGCGCCAGCACCATCAGCGGCACCATCGTCGGATTGGCGTGCAGGAACCGCTGCAGCCGGCGCAGCGGCGCGAGCGGTCCCTCGGCGAAGGAATGTTCGAGCTGTCCGTCGGGACCTGACTCCGCCGTCTGCGGTGCGCTGGGTTCGGACATCGACGGACCTTCCTCTGGGGTTCGACTGCGGCGCGCGGGGCTGCGAGGCGCCCGCGCGCCGCCTGGACCGGCCCGGACCCCGGGCCGCGATCAGGCCCGGATCAGCCCCAGCACTGCTCCAGCGCCTCGGCGGAGGTGATCGACTCGACGCCGTCCACCGGCGCGTCGGTGACGAGCGTCACGCCGGTGTTGAAGAAGTCGAGGCCCGGGCTCGGCTCCGGCTTCACGCCGGTCCTGGCGTATTCGACCACCGCCTCGACGCCGAGCGCCGCCATCAGCAGCGGGAACTGCATCGAGGTCGCGCCGATCACGCCGTCCTGGACGTTCTTGACGCCCGGGCAGCCGCCGTCGACCGAGGTCACCAGCACCTGGCCTTCCATGCCGGCGGCCTTCAGCGCCTCGTAGGCGCCGGCGGCGGTCGGCTCGTTGATGGTGTAGAGCACGTTCAGACCGGGGTCCTTCTGGAGCAGCGTCTCCATGCCGGTGCGGCCGCCCTCTTCCGAGCCCTGCGCCCAGAAATGGCCGACGATGCGCGGATCGTCTTCGTCAAGATAGCGGGTCATGTCCTTGGGATCGATGCCGAAACCCTTCATGAAGCCCTGGTCGCGGGCCACGTCGACGGTCGGCTGGGTCTCGATCGCGTCGAGGAAGGCGACCTTGGCGGTCGCCGGGTCGGCGATGGTCTTGGCCGCCCACATCCCGATCAGCTCGCCCGCGCGCACGTTGTCGGTCGCGAAGGTGGCGTCCGCCGTGCTGGCCGGATCGAGCGGCGTGTCGAGCGCGATGACGAGGATCCCGGCGTTGCGGGCCTGCTCCACCACCGGGCCGATCGCCTTGGTGTCGCTCGCGGCCAGCAGGATGCCCTTCACGCCCGAGGAGATCAGGTTCTCGATCGCGGTGACCTGGGTGTCGTTGTCGCCGTCGAACTTGCCGGCGAAGCTCTGGAGCGTGACGCCGAGCTCGGCCGCCTTGGCCTCGGCGCCCTCCTTCATCTTGGCGAAGAACGGGTTGGAATCGGTCTTGGTGACAAGGCCGATGACGATGTCGTCCTGCGCGCTGGCGCCGCCGGCGCCGAGCGCGAGGCCGAACGCCGCGGCGCTGGCGAACAGCCCGAGCCGGCGAGTGATGCGGATGGTCATGCGATGGTCTCCCTGGTGCGTTGATCTTTCGCCGCGTGCTCCGGCCTCGTCAGCCGCACACGCGCCGCCGTCGTCGCCGCCGCGCGATGTCGGCGGACAGCTTGCCGTTTCTCCGGATGCACGCCGCTCGCGCGGCTCGGCCGAAACGGGCGTTTCCCTCAGCGGCGCTTGTGCGCCGTCATCTTTGCGTAGCCGCTCCTGAGCGACCGCTTGTCGATAGCGCCGATCATAGGTACTGTCCAAGACAAAATGCAAGCTTGTTTTGTCTGAAATTATCCAGAAGCATGTCGCACGCAAGCCATGCCGCGTCCGTCCTGAAAGAAGCCGAGTCTTGACCAGCCGCGTCACCCCGATCTCCGCGCCGCTCGAGGCCGCAGCCTCCGTGCTCGGCGTCATCGCGCGCGGCGGCGGCTGCTCGCGCGCGGACCTCGTCGCGGCCACGGCGCTGTCGCGGGCGACGCTCGGCCAGCGGCTGGGGGCGCTGCTCGCCTCCGGGCTGGTCCGCGAGGCGCAGACGACGGTTCCGAGCGGCGGGCGGCCGACCCGGCTGCTCACGCTCGATCCGGGCGGCGCGGTCATCCTCGCCGCCGACATGGGCGAGAGCCACGTTCGCGTCGCGCTGATCGACCTGCGGCCCGGGATCCTGGTCCAGGAGATCGTCGCCTTCCGCATCGGGGACGGCCCCGAAGCCGCGCTGATCCTGATCGCCGACCGCCTGGACGCGCTGCTCCGCGCCCACGGCGGCGGACGGCTCGTCGCCGGCGTCGGCGTCAGCCTGCCGGCCCCGGTCGATCACCGCATCGGACGGGTGTTCGGCCCGTCGATCCTGATCGGCTGGGACGACTTTCCGATCGGCGACTGGCTCGCGCGCCGCTTCGGGGCGCCGGCCGTGGTCGAGAACGACGTGAACCTGATGACCGTGTTCGAGCACCGCCGCGCGCCCGAGCCGAACGACCAGTTCTTCTTCGTCAAGGTCGGCACCGGCATCGGCTCCGGGATCATCGCCGACGGCCGGCTGCACCGCGGCGCCCAGGGCGCGGCCGGCGACATCGGCCATATGCAGATCATCGCCGACCCCGCCCCGCTCTGCCGCTGCGGCAAGCTCGGCTGCCTCGAGGCGCGCGCGGCGGGCTGGGCGCTGGCGCGCGACCTGCGCGCGGCGGGCTTCGCCGCACAGGACGCCCGCGACGTCGTCGCCCTGGTGGAGCGCCAGGTCCCCGAGGCGATCCAGCTGGTGCGCGCCTCCGGCCTGGCGCTCGGCGCGGCGCTGTCCGATGCGATCGCCATCCTCAATCCGGGGCGCATCGTGATCGGCGGCACGCTGGCGCGGGCCTTCGAGCACCTGCAGTTCGGGATGCGCGAGGCGATCATGCGACGCTGCCTGCCGCTCGCCACGCGCGACCTCGTGATCGAGGCGGCGCCGCCCGCCGACGAAGCCTGCCTGATCGGGGCCGCGCATTGCGTGATGGCGCGGGTCTTCGCCCCGAACGCCGCCGAGGCGCTGCTGGCGCGATACGGCGCCTGGCGCGACCGGGCGGTCGACTCGGCCTGACGCGGGCCGGTCGCGGAACTGGCGATTCCCTTCTCGCGCTGGCCCGCCGGCGACGGGTGGGGCTTGCGGCTGCGGGCCGAAGGTGCTCGTCTCTCGGCAGCCGGGAGGGACCAGACATGCAGCCAGCTTCCACCGACAGCCGTCTCGCGGCGGTGTTCGACGCCATCGACGCGGCCAACGCCGCCGATCCCGACCGCGACCCCGACGGCCGGGCCGGGGCGCTCGTCTACGGCGAGCGGATGAGCGCGGAGCTGGCGCGCCTGTGCCCGGACGCCTCCGGGGAGCTGCGCATCGCCGCGCGCGGCCAGCACGTCGAGCGGTGGAAGCTGCCCCGAAGCGCCTATCCCGAGGGGCGCGCCGGCTATCTCGCCTGGCGGACGGAGCAGGCGCGCCGGCACGCGGTACGCGTCGCCGGCTTCATGGCCGAGGCCGGCTACGCCGAGGCGGATCGCCTGCGCGTCGCGGCCCTGCTGCGCAAGGAGGGCATCAAGCGCGACCCCGAGACGCAGATGCTCGAGGACGTGATCTGCTTCGTCTTCCTGCGCTGGTACTTCGCCGGTTTCGCCGCCAAGCATCCGGAGGCCGAAGTCCTGCGCATCGTCGCCAAAACCGCGCGCAAGATGTCCGCGGAGGCGCGCCGCCGCGCCCTCGCCGAGTTCGACCTGCCGCCGCCGCTGGTCGCGGCGCTGTCGGACTGATACGAGCTCCGGCCGATCGCCTCGGGGTCGGCGTGAGCCTGGATGAGGCCGGAGCGCGCGGTGGCCGCACTCGTTTCGCCGATTTGTCCGTCGACAAATCAGTGCGCGCCTGCCTGGGCAGGCGCGTTGCCGCGCCAGCCCAGGCAGGCGCGCACC
>CAYTMB010000173.1:0-2353 GCA_964438465.1 uncultured Rhodovulum sp.
CCTACTCGATCCCGTAGACGATCTCGACCCGCGCCTCGAGCCCGACCACGCCCTCGGCGACCGGCGCCGCCGCGGCGTCCATCTCGGCGCGCGCGAACATCGGCCGCGGGGCCGCATCGCCGCTCTCGCGGATCGACTGCACCGGCCCGAGCGTGACGCCCGCCGCCTTCGCCAGCAGCTCGGCCTTGGCCCGCGCGTCGGCGACGGCGCGCTCGCGCGCCGCGTCGAGCTGCGCCCGCGGCTCGGACAGCTCGAAGGCGATCCCGAACACCCGGTTCGCGCCGGCCGCGCCCACCGCATCGATCACCGCGCCGAGCTGCGCGATCTCGCGCACCCGGATCGTCACGAGGTTGCTCGCCGAATAGCCGCGGACCCGCGACACCCCGGCGCCGTCGTCCGCCCAGACCGGATCGACGCTGAGCTGGCTCGTCTGCATGTCCGCCGGTGCGATCCCCGCCGCGGCCAGCGCCTCGAACACCGACCGCATCGCGGCGCTGGTCGCGGCCAGCGCCGGCGCCGCCGCGGCCGCTTCGGTCTGCACCCCGGCGGTCACCGTCGCGAGGTCGGGGGCCGCCTCGACGCGGCCCTCGCCGGTGACGACGATCCGCCGCGGCGTCTCCTCGGCGGCGACGGGCGCGGCCAGCGGCAGCGCAAGAACGGCGAGCAGGGCGAGATGGCGGCGCATGACGGTCCCTCCGGAAAGATCAGATCCCGTCGTCTGCCGCAGGCGATCCGGCGAGGCAACCAAAAGTTGCGTGATGACCCGATGCAATACTGGCGCGACGGTCCACGATAGGTTAGTCTGCTAACCGAGGCAGTACACTCGACAAAGATCGGGGCGGACATGAGCAGGCAAGACGCGGGCACGCCGGAGTTCCGGCTGCGTTTCGGATATCCCTATATCGAGATCGAGCGGGTCGGCGCGCCGCCGCGACGCGTGTCGCTGGAGGCCGATCCCGGCCCGGCGCTGCGCGGCTTCGCCGCCGAGGTGGCGCGCGCCAGCGGCAGGCTGACCGCCGCCCTGCCCGAGGCCGAGGTCTGGCGCGGCCGGGTCGCCGCCTCCGAAGGCCGCGAGGTCGCGCGCCGCGCGGCCGCCGCGGCCCTCGGCGCCGCGCCGCGGGACATGCGCGTCGCGCTCGGCCCGGTCGGGATCGACGGCCTGCGCCCCGCCGCGGCGGTGCGCCGCGACACCCTGCGCGAGGCCCGCGCCTTCCTCGCCGGCGCCGGCCTGAAGCCGCGGCGCATCACCGGCGCCGGCGCCTTCCCGGGCTTCGACGGCGCGCCGGCCTTCCCCCGCATCGCCCTCCCCGGCGCGCCGGGCGCAGGCGCCGCCGGCGCCTGCGGCCTCGCCGCCGTGCTGGCGCTGATGGTCTGGCTCGCGCCCTGGCGCGCGGACGAGCCGCCGGCGACCGCGACCCTCGCGGTCGCGCCCGCGGCGCCAGCGCCCCTCATCGCGGCGCCCGCGGTCCAGGCCGAGATAGCCCCGATCGCGGCGCCGGTGGTGGTGGCGCCGCAGCTTGCGCGCGCCGCGCCGTCGCCGCGCGCGCGTCCGGCCGACCTCGCGCCGGTCGCCGTCGCCTCCGCCCGCAGGGTGGTGCGTCCGGATCTGGTCCCGGTCAGCCTCGCCGCCCGCAACGCCCCGGCCGGCGTCGCGCTGCCGGCCACGCTCGACGCCATCGGGAAGCCGCTGCCGCGGCCGGTGGTCAAGGCCGCCCCGGCCGCGCACTCCACCCGCCAGTCCACCGGCCCGGCCGACGGCGCGAAGGGACCGCTGCCGCGCCCGGCCGCGCTCGGCGCCGTCGCCGCGCCGGCCGCGGCGCGCATCGCTGCCCGCGCGCCCGACGCCCCGCGGCCGCGCCCGGCGTCGCTCGCCGCCGAGGTGCGCGTCGCCTCGCTGGGGCCGGGGATCGTCGCCACCGACCAGAGCCCCGCATCGGCGACGCCGCGCGCCGCCCTCCGCGACGGTCCGATGTCCCGGCCCGCCGAAATCGCCCGCCCGGCCGCGCCCGCGCCGGTCCGGGTCGCCGCGCTGGCGCCCGCCGCCGGACTCGCCGCCGCGACGACGCTGGCGCCCGAGCCGCGCCGCCTCGCGCCCGCCCCCGTGAAACAGACCGCGGCGCCCGCTCCGGCGAAACCCAAGCCCGTCGCCGCGGCCAAGCCGCAGCAGGTTGCGGCCCCCGCCCCCGTGCGAGCGCAGCCGGCCCCCGTGAGGGCGCAGCCGGCGCAGCCCGTCCGCGCGCAGGCCACGGCGCAGCCCAAGCCCGTCGCCAAGACCCAGACCGTGCGCCTCGCGCCGCAGCCCGCGGCGGCGCCGGTGCGGACGGCGGCGCTGGCGGCGGCGCCGGCGCGCACG
>CAYTMB010000173.1:2453-5494 GCA_964438465.1 uncultured Rhodovulum sp.
GTCGGCATCTTCGGCGCCGCCGGCGGCCGGCACGCGCTGATCCAGCTTCCCAACGGCGACACCCAGCGGGTGCGCGCGGGCGACCAGGTGCAGGGCGTGCAGGTCACCGCGATCGCCGCCGACGGCGTGCGCCTGACCTCGCGGGGCCGCGAGACCGTGCTGCGGCTGCCCGATTGACCGCGACGCGGCGCGCCCCTCCGCGACGGCGACGGCGCTTGGGCGCGCGCGCCGCCCCTTTCCGCGCCCCGGGGGGACCGCTACATGCCGGAGCGGGAAGCTCGGAGGCGGGACAGTGCGGCGCGGGCCGGTCAGGGCAGGCGGAATGGCGGCCATCCTCGCCGCGGCGCTGACCGGCTGCGCGCCGGTCGGGCCGGGTGCTGCGCCGGCGCCGCAGGATGTCGCCGCCCCGGGCGGGCTGCGCCTGAGCTATGTCGAGGTGCTGACGCCGGCGGCGTTCAGCCGCGAGGGCCCGGCGGTCGCGGACCCGCCGGGGGGCGAGGCCGGGTTCTGGGCGGTGGTCCCCGGCCTGCCGCGCCCCGAACGCGCCCGCGTCGTGAACCTCGCCACCGGCGCCTCGATCGACCTCGCGCTCTACCGCGGGCAAGGCGGCCCGGGCGGGGCGATCCGGCTCTCGGGCGCCGCGGCCGAGGCGATCGGCGTCGGGCCGGGGACCGGGCGGGTCCGGACGACCGCGCTGCGGCGCGAACCGCGGCTCGCGCCACCGTGACCGCGGCGGCGGCGGCGCGGGCGGCATTGGTTTTGACACAGGCGGGGGGCTCGCCTAAGGCAGGGATCACGGGGCGGCAAGGAGGCATCTGATGACCTGGAAACCCTGGATCGCGGCCCTGGCGCTGGGGCTCGGCGCCTCTGCGGCCGCCCCGCTCGCGGCCTTCGAGACCGCCGGCAGCACCGCGCTGGTGGTCGACCACGCCACCGGCCTCACGCTCTACGCCAAGAACGCCGACCAGCCGCTGCCCCCGGCGTCGATGTCGAAGCTGATGACCCTCTACATGCTGTTCGAGGCGATCCGCGACGGCAAGGTGACGCCCGAGACCGAGTTCATCGTCAGCCGCGAAGCCCAGGCGATGGGCGGCTCGCGCATGTTCGTCGAGGCCGGCAAGAAGGTGTCGGTGATCGACCTGATCCGCGGCATCATCGTCCAGTCCGGCAACGACGCCTGCGTCGTGGTCGCCGAGGGCCTGTGGGGCACGGAAAAGGCCTTCGCCGCGGCGATGACCAAGCGCGCCGGCGAGCTCGGCATGAACGAGACCGTGCTGAAGAACGCCTCCGGCTGGCCCGAGCCCGGCCATGTGATGAGCGCCGAGGACCTGGTGACGCTGTCGCGGCGGATGATCGAGGAATTCCCGGAATATTACGCGATCTTCCACGAGCGCGAGTTCACCTTCAACGGCATCACCCAGCAGAACCGCAACCCGCTGCTCGGCATGGGCCTCGGCGCCGACGGGCTGAAGACCGGGCACACCTCCGAAGCCGGCTACGGCCTCGTCGGCTCGGCGGTGCAGAACGACCAGCGCATGGTCTTCGTGGTCAGCGGGCTCGACAGCATCAGCGCCCGCACCGCCGAATCCGCGGCGATCGTGAAATGGGCCTTCGGCGCCTTCGAGACCGTGCGGTTTTTCGACGCGAACGAGCCGGTGGCCGAGGCCGAGGTCTGGCTCGGCGCCGCGAAGACCGTCGGCCTCGTCTCGCCGGTCCCGATCCAGATGCTGGCGCCCCAGGGATCGCGCCGGGATCTCGTCGCGCGGGTGGTCTACGCCGGCCCGGTCGAGGCTCCGATCGCCGCCGGCCAGCCGCTCGGCGCGCTGATCGTCGAGGGTCCCGACATGGCGCCCGCCCGCTTCGGGCTGGTCGCCGCCGCCGACGTGCCGCGCGGCGGCCTGCGCGTGCGCGTCGAGACCGCCGGCAAGGTCGCCATCGACCGCGCGCTGGGGCTGATCCCGGGCCTCAACTGAGCGTGGCGGCGGCCCGCTTCATCAGCTTCGAGGGCATCGACGGCTCGGGCAAGTCCACCCAGCTGCGCCGCCTCGCCGCGACCCTGCGCGCGGCGGGCCGCAGCGTGGTGACCACCCGCGAGCCCGGCGGCGCGCCGGGCGCCGAGACCATCCGCCGCCTGCTGGTCGAGGGCGAGCCCGGCCGCTGGTCGCCCGAGACCGAGACGCTGCTGTTCACCGCCGCCCGCCGCGACCATCTGGAGCGCACCATCGAGCCCGCGCTCGCCCGCGGCGACGACGTGCTCACCGACCGCTTCGCCGATTCGACCCGGGTCTATCAGGGCGTCGCCCGCGCCGACCTGCGCGCCGCGGTCGACGCGCTGCATGCGCTGATGATCGCCCGCGAGCCCGACCTCACGCTGATCCTCGACCTCGACCCCGAAACCGCCCTCGCCCGCGGCCTCGCCCGCGGCGGAGACGAGGACCGCTTCGAGCGCCTCGGCGCCGGCTTCCAGACCCGGCTGCGCGCCGGTTTCCTCGCGCTGGCCGCCGAGTTCCCCGACCGCTGCCGCGTTGTGCCCGCTGACGGCGACCCGGACGCCGTCGCCGCCCGCATCGCGGAGATCGCGCTGTGAGCGAGACCCCCGAAGAACCCGACCGGCTCGAAGGCGCCCCCCACCCGCGCGAGACCGCGGCGCTCTACGGCCAGGAGACCGCCGAGGCCGCCTTCCTCGACGCCCTGCGCACGGGCCGGCCGCACCACGGCTGGCTGATCGCCGGCCCGCGCGGCGTCGGCAAGGCCACGCTCGCCTGGCGGATCGCGCGCCACATGCTGGCGGGCGGCGGCGGCGACACCCTCGACATGGACCCGTCCGATCCGATCTTCCGCCGCACCGCCGCGCGCTCCGAGCCGCGGATCTTCCTCGCCCGCCGCCCCTGGGACGAGAAGACCAAGCGCCTGCGCACCGCGATCACCATCGACGAGATCCGCGCGCTCAAGGGCTTCTTCCAGCTCTCCGCCCCCGACGCCGGCTGGCGCGTCGCCATCGTCGACGCCGCGGACGAGCTGACCCCGCAGGCCGCCAACGC
>CAYTMB010000174.1:0-5492 GCA_964438465.1 uncultured Rhodovulum sp.
TGGTCCTTGTACTCGACCTCCGCCTCGGCCAGCGCGGTCTTCTCCACCGGCGACCACATCACCGGCTTCGAGCCGAGATAGAGCGACCCGTTCATCACGAACTTCATGAACTCGTCCGCGATCACCGCTTCGGCGTGGAAGTCCATGGTGCGATATGGATTGTCCCAGTCGCCGGTCACGCCCAGCCGCTTGAACTCCTCGCGCTGCACCCCGACCCAGCTTTCGGCGAACTTGCGGCATTCGGCGCGCAGCTCGGCGACCGGCACCGCGTCCTTGCTGAGCCCCTTCGCGCGGTACTGCTCCTCGATCTTCCACTCGATCGGCAGGCCGTGGCAGTCCCAGCCGGGCACGTAGCGGCTGTCGCGGCCCATCATCTGCTGCGAGCGGACCACGAAGTCCTTGAGGATCTTGTTCAGCCCGTGGCCGATATGCAGGTGGCCGTTGGCGTAGGGCGGGCCGTCGTGCAGCACGAAGGGCGTGCGGCCGTCGGCGCCGGCGCGCAGCCGGTCGTAGACCCCGATCCGCTCCCAGCGGGCGAGCCAGTCGGGCTCGCGCTGCGGCAGGCCCGCGCGCATCGGAAAGGCGGTGCGGGGCAGGAACAGGGTGTCCTTGTAGTCGGGCGTGTCGGCGCACATCGGGCGGGCTTTCGGTCGGATGAAGGGGAAGGCGGGCGCATGACGCGCGGGTCCGGCGGCCCTGAAGCTTCAGAGCGCCGGGACGGTAATTCGAGAAACGACGCCGAAATCCCTGGACATGGCGCGGGATATAGCGCCCGCGCGGCCCGCGTTCAATCGGGATAATCCGCCCACCGCCCGCAAATCCCTTGCCGGATGGCCGCGCCGCTGCAAGTCTTGGGGGGACGGACGATCGAAAGACGGACCATCGAGCCATGCGCCTCGCCCTCCTCGCCCTCCTCGCCTTCCCCATCGCGGCGCCCTGCGCGGCCCAGTCGGTGCAGCTGCCCGAGCCCGAGGTCGCCGCGATCGAGGCGGCGATCGCGGAGGAGATGGACGCGAAGAACCTGCCGAGCGTCGCGGTCGGGATCTGGATCCCCGGGCGGGGCGAATATGTCGGGGCGAAGGGCCTCGCCAACCTCGAAACCGGCGCGGCGCGGATCGCCGGCGATGCGTTCCGGATCGGCAGCGTCACCAAGACGATGATCGGCACGGTCGTCCTGCAGCTCGCGCAGGAGGGCGCGCTGGCGCTGGACGATCCGATCGCGACATGGTTCCCGGATTTCCCGAACGCCGGCGAGATCACCGTGGACGACCTGTTGCGGATGCGCAGCGGCATCCGGGACGCCTGGACCGACGCGGCGGTCGAGGCCTACTACGCCGACCCGTTGAACCCGCCGTCGATGGACGAGATGATCGCACGGTCGGCGGCGGAGGGCGCGCGGTTCACCCCGCCCGGCGTCGAGACGGTCTACGTCAACACGAACTTCCTCCTGCTCGACAGGATCGTCGCCGCGGTCACCGGCGCACCGACGGCGGAGGCGCTGCAGGCGCGGCTGTTCGGGCCGCTCGGGATGGCCGCCTCCGAGCTGCCGGAGGCGAGCGCGCTGCGCGGCTCGCTGCGCGGCTACGGCTGGAACGCCGCGGCGCAGGCCTACGAGGACAAGACCGAGCTGGATCCCGGTCCGGTGGGCGGCGCCGGGTCGGCGATCTCGTCGCTGGCCGATCTCGAGGTGTTCATCCGCGCGCTCTGCACGGGCGCGCTGCTCTCGCCCGAGACGCAGGCGGCGCGGATGGAGACCGAGCCCTTCGCCGGCGAAAGCGGCGTGGCGCGCTACGGCGCGGCGGTGGCGACGCTCGGGCCGTTCTGCGGCCACAACGGTACGATCATGGGCTTCTCGACCGAGGCCTGGCACCTGCCGGCGGAGGACGCGGTGCTGGTGGTCAACGTGAGCCGGCTCGACGCGGACGACGTCAGCATGTCGGGCGATCTGTTCGGTGAGCTGGCGCGGATCCTGTTCCCCGACGCCGTCAAGTAGATCCGGATAATCGTTATAAGGCAGAACGTTGGCGGCGGTCCCAACCCGGGACCGCCAATGATCGCGACCGTTCGCGGACCTCAGGCCGGCCGGTGGGACTGGAACAGCCCGGTCAGCGCCCGGCCGATCAGGTTCGACACCTTCGGCCGGGGCAGGGCGGCGAAGGGCAGCGGCCGGCAGACCTCCATCGCGGCGATCCCGACCCGGGCGGTCAGCGCGCCGTTGACCACGCCCTCGCCGAAGCGCCGCGACAGCCGGGCGAAGATGTGCCCGCCCGCCATCGAGCCGATCATGTCGTCGCCGACCGCCACCGCGCCGGTGGCGAGCAGGTGCTGGGCGACCTCGCGCAGGAGCCGCAGCGAGCCGAACAGCCCGGCATGGGCGCCGTAGACCTCGGCGATGCGGCGGATCATCCGGATGTTCTGCGAGGCCGCGGCCATCACGTCGACCAGCGCCAGCGGGATCAGCGCCGTCGCCCCGGCGACGGTGCGCGCCGCCGCCTCGATCTCGCGCCGCGCCGCGGCGTCGAGCGGCGCCAGCAGCCGCCGCTCGGTCGCCTGCACGATGGCGTCGGCGTCGAGCAGCCCGGCGCGCTCGCCCGCCAGCGTCTCGCGCGACCATTGCAGCTCGGGCCGCCCGGCGTAGAAGGTCTCGAGCTTCTCCGACAGCCTGCGCGCCGCCGCCGCATCGGCGGTCGCGGCCGCCGCCAGCGCCTCGGCGCGAAAGCGGTCGATCCGCGCCAGCCGGCGGAAGGCCCAGAGCTCGCGCAGGACCTGCGCGACGAGCAGCAGCGCCAGCAGCCCGGTCAGCAGCGTCGCGGCCATGCCGATCAGCGGATAGCGCGCCAGCAGCCCGGCGAGGTAGTCGTAGGCCGCGACCGAGACCACCACCGCCAGCAGCGCCCCGGCGGTCGGCCACAGCCAGCCGCCGCCCCGCGGCGGGCGGGCGGCCAGTTCGGCCATCCGCACCATCGCGGCGCCGGTGGGCGGCTCGTCTGGCGGCGGCGGCGCGCTGGCGGGATCGCTGTCCGACGGCGGCAGGTCGGCGGCGTCGATCACGAAGGGACCCAGGGGGCGGCTCATGGCAGGCGGTCTCCGATCAGGAACTCGGCGGCGCGGTCCAGCCGGATATGGGGCGGCCCCTCGCCGGGCGCGAGATGCAGCCGCGGCGGCGCGAAGCCGGCGTTGGCGTAGGCCGCGTCCGCCCACAGCCCGGCGCCCTGCCGCGCCGGCGCCAGCAGCGCGGCCGGATCCTCGGGCAGCAGGCCGGGAAACAGCGCGATCTCGGCGCCGGTGTCGAGCGCGCGGCCGCGCACCAGATCGACGGGCGCGCCGTCGCGCGTCACCGTCTGCTCGACCGTCGCGCGCAGGCTGGCGATCGACATCGCTCGGGTCTCGGCGCCGCGGAACTGCGCGCGGCTGCGCGCGTCGGCGACCAGCGCCTCGGCGATCGCGGCGAGCCTCGGGTGCTGGCTGTGGTGCAGGTGGTCGGCCTTGGTCGCGGCGAACAGGACGCGGTCGATCCTGCGCCCGAGGATCGGCGCGAGCCAGGAGTTCGCCCCGGGGCGGAACGCGGTCAGGATGTCGGCCATCGCCCCGCGCAGGTCCTCGACCGCGCGCGGGCCGTCGTGGATGGCGCCGAGCGCGTCGATCAGCACCACCTGCCGGTCGAGCCGGGCGAAATGGTTGCGAAAGAACGGCTCGACCACCACGCGCTTGTAGGATTCGAACCGCTTCTCGAAGGCCCGCCACAGCGAGCCCGAGGGGTTGCGTGTCGGCCGCGGCAGCGGCGAGAAGGTGAGCGCGGGCGAGCCTTCGAGGTCGCCCGGCATCAGGAAGCGCCCGGGCGCGACGCTCGACAGGCCCGAGCGGCGGGCGGCCGCGAGATAGCCGGTGAAGGCCGCCGCCAGCGCGCGGGCCGCGGCCTCGTCGAGCGGCGCCCCGGCGTCGGTCGCCTCCAGCGCGGCGAGCCAGGCGCTCGCGTGCTCGGCGCGGCCCGGGGTTCGCGCGGCGGCGAGCGCGGCGACGGACCAGTCCTCGAAGCCCTGCGCCATCAGCGGCAGGTCGAGCAGCCACTCGCCGGGATAGTCGGTGATGTCGAGATGCACGGTCTTAGGACCGGTCAGGCCGGAAATCAGCCCCGCCGGGCGCAGCCGCAGCGACAGCCGCAGCGTCGAGATCGAGCGGGTGCTCTCGGGCCAGCGCGGCTCGGGCGCGAGCAGCGAGGCGAGATGCTCCTCGAAGGCGAAGCGCGGCACGGTGTGGTCGGGCTGCGGCTGCAGGTAGGCCGCGAGGATGCGGCCCTCGGCGGCGGCGCGCAGCTGCGGCATCCGGCTGCGGTCGAGCAGGTTCGCCACCAGCGAGGTGATGAACACGGTCTTGCCGGCGCGGCTGAGGCCGGTGACGCCGAGCCGGATCACCGGGTCGAACAGCCGCTCGCCGACCTCCTGGACGGCGTCCTCGATCCGGCGGGTCAGGCTGTCGGTCAGGCGGGCGAGGTCCAAGGCTTGGGTCCGGTGGCGGCGGCGGGTCGCGCAGAGGTAGGCGCTTTGCGGGCCGCCCGCAACGCATGTCCCCTCGCGGCTGGCGCCGCGCGGCGGCCTTTGCCGCCGATATCGTGCGCGCAATGCGCGCGAGTCTTTTGCTGCTGCGCGCCTGTGGGCGCGCAGGACTGCTCTCCAGGTTAGCAAACCTATATGAACCGCCGGCCGCGCCCGGCTTGGCAAGGCGGGCGCGGCGGGGTAGGGGCGCGGGATGCCGCGCTACGCCCTCAGGATCGAATACGACGGAAGGCCCTTCGCGGGCTGGCAGCGGCAGGCCGTGCTGCCGAGCGTGCAGGGCGCGCTGGAGGCGGCGGCGGCGCGGCTGCAGCCCGGCGGGGCGGCGGTGTTCGGGGCGGGACGGACCGATGCGGGCGTGCATGCGCTGGCGCAGGTGGCGCATCTGGAGATGGCGCGGCCTTGGGCGCCGGAGCGGCTGGCGGCGGCGCTGAACGCGCATCTGCGGCCCGATCCGGTGGCGGTGACGGCGGCGGCGCTTGTGGCGGAGGATTTCCACGCGCGGTTCTCGGCGGTGGAGCGGCGCTATCTGTTCCGGGTGGTGGCGCGGCGGGCGCCGCTGGCGGTGGAGCGCGGGCGGGCCTGGCGGGTCGGGCGGGCGCTCGACCTCGGGGCGATGCGCGCGGCGGCGGGGCATCTGGTCGGGCGGCATGACTTCACCACCTTTCGCGCCGCGATGTGCCAGGCCGACAGCCCGGTCCGCACCCTCGACGCGCTGGAGATCGCGGCGGTCGAGTATGCCGGCGGGGAGGAGTACCGGTTCCGGTTGCGGGCGCGGTCGTTCCTGCACAACCAGGTGCGCAGCCTCGTCGGCACGCTGGAGCGGGTGGGGGTCGGGGCCTGGCCGCCGGAACGGGTCGCCGAGGCGCTGGCCGCTCGGGACCGGGCGGCCTGCGGGCCGGTGGCGCCGCCGGAGGGGCTGTATCTGGAGGCGGTGCGCTA
>CAYTMB010000175.1:0-5490 GCA_964438465.1 uncultured Rhodovulum sp.
CGATCGGGGTGATCGGGGTGATCTTCGAGAGCCGGCCGAACGTGACGGCGGACGCGGGCGCGCTGTGCCTGAAGGCGGGCAACGCCGCGATCCTGCGCGGCGGCTCGGAGAGCTTTCATTCGGCGCGGGCGATCCATGCGGGGCTGGTCGCGGGCCTGCGCGCGGCGGGGCTGCCGGAGGCGGCGATCCAGCTGGTGCCGACCACCGACCGGGCGGCGGTCGGCGAGATGCTGACGATGGTCGAGCATATCGACGTGATCGTGCCGCGCGGCGGCAAGGGGCTGGTCGGCCGGGTGCAGGCCGAGGCGCGGGTGCCGGTCTTCGCGCATCTGGAGGGCGTCGTGCATGTCTATGTCGACAAGGCCGCCGATCCGGCCAAGGCGCGGCGGGTGATCCTGAACGCCAAGACCCGGCGCACCGGGGTCTGCGGCGCCGCGGAATGCCTGCTGATCGACCGGGCGTTCTTCGAGGCCGAGGGCGCGCCGTTCCTCGGCGATCTGGTCGCGGCCGGGGTCGAGGTGCGCGGCGACGATGCGCTGCTCGGGCTGCCTGGCGTGGTTCCGGCGGGCGCGGAGGACTGGGGGCGCGAGTTCCTCGACATGATCGTGGCGGCGCGGCTGGTCGAGGGCGTGGACGGCGCGATCGCGCATATCCGGCGGTACGGGTCGAACCACACCGACGCGATCCTCACCGAGGACGACGCGGCGGCGGCGCGGTTCTTCGCGCGGCTCGACAGCGCGATCCTGATGCGCAACGCCTCGACGCAGTTCGCCGACGGCGGCGAGTTCGGCATGGGGGCGGAGATCGGCATCGCGACGGGCAAGCTGCATGCGCGCGGGCCGGTGGGGGCCGAGCAGCTGACGAGCTTCAGGTATCTGGTCGAGGGCGACGGGACGGTCCGGTCCTGAGGCGCTGGCGGCGCCGGAGGGAGGCGCCGCGTTGGCGTCGCGCGGGTTTCGCCGTCGCGCCCGCGGCGCGCGGTGGCGTTGGGCTTGTGGCGCCGTCTCGTGACGCCGACGCGCTGCGCGGGGGGAGGGTGAGAACAAGGAGCGGCCTGTGGGCCGCGAGTCTTTTTCTCCCCGGCTGTTGCCGGGGGCCCTCGTCCTGCCCGATAGGGTTTCAAACCTGAATGAAATCAGGGGGAGGGTTGGAGCGGACGCTCGCGCCGGAGACGTGGGGCGCTGCGGGGCGCTCGCGCTCCCGCTTTCCCGGCTCGGAGGTCGTGACCGATGCGGTCAGCCCGGGACGCGGCCCGGGCTTCGGGGTCAGCCCTTCCAGCTCCGGACCGGACCGCAGTCCATGTGCACGAAGTTCGAGCGGCCGTAGACGCCGACGCCGCCGCCGTTGCAGGCGAGCGCGGCCCTGGACATGTTGGAGATGCTGCGGCTCTTGAGCCGGACGTCGGCGGCCATCGCGCGCAGGTGGTAGCTGTTGGAGGCGGCGCCGCGCAGCATGCGGTTGGTCTGCTGCGTGCGGTAGCCGGAGATCACCAGATAGGGTTCGGTGGTGTCCATCATCCGCAGCGTCGAGGCGAGGATGTCGACGGTGCGCGGATCGTATTTGCGCACCTCGTTCTGCCGCCAGTCGCGCATGAAGAAGCTGATCTCGGTGATCGCCTCGGAGATGTACTTGCCGTTGGCGTAGTAGACGGTGTCCACCGCCTCGCCGGTGCGCTGGCTGTGCATGCGCACCCGGCGCACGTCGCCGGCGCCGCGCAGCAGGCCCGGCGCCTTGGCGTAGACCGGCGCCGCCGCGATGGTCGCCAGTCCGGCGAACGCCCCGAGCAACGCCCTTCGGGACGGCCGATACTGTTCAGGATTCATGGTGTCACTGCCTCGATTGCCTTGCCCGCGGGGACGTCTTGCGCGCGCCCCCTGCGGGAATTGATGCCACAGGAGCCGCGGCATTCCAAGAAAAGCTTCCCGAAAAAGGACGGAATCGGCGGAAATGCGCCGATAACGGAATATTAACCCGGGTCAGATTGCGCCTGAGGCGGCGCGCGGCGCCGGACGCGCAGGTTGTCTTGGCGGGCGCTCCGCGCTACCTTTGGCCAAACAACGAGCAGAAAAACACGAGGCAGGCATGCGGTCGATCGGGCAGATCAGGAGGATTCACGCGCTGGCGCTGGCGGGGCTGGCCGTCGTGGCGCCGGCCTTCGCGGAGACGGCGAGGCCGGTGGAAACGGCGGCGCCGGTGGAGACGGTGGTGGAAACCGCGGCCCCGGCGGCGCTGGCGCCGCCGGTTCTGGCGCCGGAGGCTGCGGCGCTGCGCGCGGCGCTGGAGCGGGCGACGGCGGGGCTCGAGGCCGGGGAGGCGGGCGACATCCTCGCGTTCTACGCCGCGCGCGATTTCCGGCCGTTCTGGGCCGAGCCGGGTCCCGGGCGCGGGGCGGAGCTGCTGGCGGCGGTCGTGGACGCGGGCGCGCACGGGCTGCCGGCGGCGCGCTACGATCCGGCGGCGCTGGCGGCGGCGCTGGCCGGCGGGAGCGATCCGCAGGCGCTGGCCGAGGCGGAGCTGCGCGCGACGCGGACCTATCTCGCCTATGCCCGCGACCTGAACTCGGGGCTGCTGACGCCGTCGCGGATCGACGAGGAGATCACCACCCGTCCGGCGCGGCCGGAGCGCGCGGCGCTGCTGGCGCGGGCGGCGGCGCAGCCGGTCGCGGCGACGCTGGCCGGGCTCGAGCCGGCGAGCCCGGAGTACCGCGCGCTGATGGCGGAGAAGGCCCGGCTGGAGGATCGCGCGGCGGTTCCCGACTGGGGGCCGGAGGTGACGGCGGGCAAGACGATGCGGACCGGCGACAGCGGGCCGCGGGTGGCCGAGCTGCGGGCGCGGCTGGAAGCGCGCGGGTTCGCGCCCCCGGCCGATGCGCCGGCGGCGCCCGACCCGGCGCGGTTCGACATCGGGCTCGAGGCGGCGCTGCGGCGGTTCCAGGCCGAGACCGGGCTCGACGCCGACGGGCTGGCCGGGGCGCGCACCGTCGCGGCGGTGAACGAGGGCCCGGAGGCGGGGCTGGAGCAGGTGCTGGTCAACCTCGAGCGGCTGCGCTGGATGAACCGCGACCTCGGGCCGCGCTATATCGTGGTCAACATTCCCGACTTCACGGTGCGGGTGGTCGAGAACGGCGAGACGGTGTTCGCCTCGCGGACCGTGGTGGGCAAGGCGACCGACACCCGCACGCCGGAGTTCTCGGAGAACATGACCTATATGGTGGTCAATCCGACCTGGCACATTCCCGACAGCATCGCGCAGCGGGTCTACCTGCCGAAGCTGAAGGCCGATCCGAACACGCTGGCCAACAGCAACATGCGGATCTTCACCCGGGCGGGGACCGAGATCAATCCGGGGCTGGTCGATTTCACCCAGTTCGCCTCGGGCAACTTTCCGTTCCGCATCAAGCAGAACCCGAGCGACGCCAATGCGTTGGGGCGGGTGAAGTTCATGTTTCCCAACCAGTTCTCGATCTATCTTCACGACACGCCGCATCGCGAGCTGTTCGCGAAATCCGAGCGCGCCTTCTCGAACGGCTGCGTCCGGGTCGAGGATCCGCTGGAGCTGGCCTATGTGCTGCTGGAGGGCCAGGTCGCGGATCCGCAGGCGAGCTTCGAAGGCTGGCTGGCGGCGAAGTCCGAGCGCACGGTGCGGCTGGACCGGCCGATCCCGGTGCATCTGGTCTATCGCACCGTGTTCGTCGACGACGCGGGCAGGCTGCAGCGCCGGTTCGACGTCTACGGCCGCGACGCGAAGGTGTTCGAGGCGCTGCAGGCGGCGGGGGTGACTTTGCCGGCTGCGCAGGGCTGAGGCATCCGCTATAGCGGTGGCGTCCTTGACCGCTGCGGGAGACCCGACGTGATCAGCCTGTCCGAACTCGCCGCGGCGCTGGGCGCCACCGTCGTCGGGCGCGGCGACCTTGAGGTCGCCGGCGCGGCCGAGCCGGCGGAGGCCGGGCCCGACCAGATCGCGCTGGCGATGCAGCCGGCCTTCGCCGAACGGCTCGGCGCCGGCCGGGCGCGGGCGGCGATCCTGTGGCCGGAGGCGGACTGGCGGGCGCTGGGGCTGGAGGGCGCGATCCTGGCGCCGGGGCGGCGCTACGTGCTGGCCGGGGTGACTCGGGTGTTCGACCGGCCGCCGGAGCTGGCCGAGGGCGTGCATCCGACCGCGGTGATCGATCCGAGCGCCGAGATCGGCGAGGGCGCGGCGATCGGGGCCTTCGTGGCGATCGGCGCGCGGGTGCGGCTGGGGCCGCGGGCGCGGGTGCTGAGCCATGTCTCGATCGCCGAGGACGCGGCGATCGCCGAGGACGCGCTGCTGCACGCGGGGGTGCGGATCGGGGCGCGGGTGCGGATCGGGGCGCGGTTCATCGCGCAGCCGGGCGCGGTGATCGGCGGCGACGGGTTCTCCTACGTCACGCCGACGCCCGGCGTGGTCGAGGAGGCGAAGGCCGATGGCGTGATCTCGGCGCGCGAGCGGTCGGCCTATGTGCGGGTGAACTCGCTGGGCGCGGTGCGGATCGGCGACGACGTCGAGGTGGGCGCGAACGCCTGCATCGACCGCGGCACGATCGCGGACACCCTGGTCGGCGACGGCACCAAGGTCGACAACCTGGTGATGGTCGCGCACAACGTCCAGGTCGGGCGCGGGTGCCTGCTGTGCGGGCATACCGGCATCGCCGGCTCGGCGGTGATCGGCGACGGCTGCGTCCTCGGCGGGCGGGCCTCGATCGGCGATCATGCGGTGCTGGGGCGCAGCGTGGTCATCACCGGCAACGCCGCGGTGTCGGGGCATGTGCCCGACGGGCGGATCATGATGGGCTATCCGGGCGTGAAGCGCGACGAGTTCGTCGCGATGTGGAAGGCGATGCGGCGGCTGCCGCGGCTGCTCGCGCGGCTGGACGTCGCGCAAAAACCGGTTCCAAAATCGGACCCGAGCGATTAGATCGTCGCGAGGCTTCACGGGGGCGGCATGGCGCAGACCATCCAGGACAAGGTGATCGCGATCCTTGCCGAACAGGCGGTGCTGGAGCCGTCCGAAGTGCGGCTCGACGCGACGCTGGGCGATCTGGGCATCGATTCGCTGGGACTCGTCGAGGCGGTCTTCGCCATCGAGGAGGCGTTCGACATCCAGGTGCCGTTCAACGCCAACGCGCCGACCGAGTCCGATTTCGACATCAGCACCGTCGGCTCGATGGTGCAGGCGGTGGAAAAACTGATCGCGGCGCAGACCTAGGGTGCCGATGCGACGGGTCGTCATCACGGGCCACGGCGCGATCAGCGCGCTCGGCCTGAACGCCGCCGCGACGCGCGCCTCGATGCGCGAGGGGACGTGCGGGATCGGTCCGCTGGAGTTCCAGGACGTCGAGCGGCTGTCGATCGCCATCGGCGGGCAGATCCGCGGCTATCGCCCCGAGGATCATTTCGGCCGGCAGGAGCTGACCCTCTACGACAAGTTCACCCAGTTCGCGCTGCTCGCCGCCCGCGAGGCGATGGCGGA
>CAYTMB010000176.1:0-3603 GCA_964438465.1 uncultured Rhodovulum sp.
GACGGCAAGCTCGGGGTGCGCGGCGGGGCCGGCGGCGGGGCGGTGCATGTGACGATGAACATCTCGACGCCCGATGCGGCGGGGTTCCAGCGGTCGCAGAGCCAGATCGCGGCGGACATGAACCGCGCGATCCAGCGCGGGCGGCGGAATCTGTGATGCGCCTCGGGTCGGGGGCCTTTCCCCGACCCGAGAGAGGCGGGGCGGCGCCTGAGCCGGCGGCGTCCGGATGGATCTGCCGTCGATGGTATGAGGGAGCGGACGGATGAATTTTCATGAGGTGCGGTTTCCGGCGCCGCTCTCGGCGGGGTCGAGCGGCGGGCCGGAGCGCAGGACCGAGATCGTCGAGCTGCGCAACGGCTTCGAGGAGCGCAACAGCCCCTGGGCGCATTCGCGGCGGCGCTACGACGCCGGGCTCGGGGTGCGGTCGCTGGACGATCTGG
Organism: uncultured Rhodovulum sp.; assembly: GCA_964438465.1. GTDB lineage: Bacteria > Pseudomonadota > Alphaproteobacteria > Rhodobacterales > Rhodobacteraceae > Amaricoccus. Next base: position 441 of record CAYTMB010000176.1, read on the forward strand.
CCGAGGTGATCGCGTTCTTCGAGGCGCGGCGCGGGCAGCTCTTCGGGTTCCGCTGGAAGGACTGGACCGACTTCAAGTCCTGCCGGCCGTCGGCGGCGCCGGGGCCGTTCGACCAGGCGATCGGGACCGGCGACGGCGCGCGGCGCGACTTCGCGCTGGTCAAGCGGTATGCGGCGGGGGAGCCGGCCTATCTGCGGCCGATCCCGAAGCCGGTCGACGGCACGGTGCGGATCGCCGTGGGTGGCGCGGCGCGGGCGGACGGCGACGGCTTTTCCGTCGATCATGTCACCGGCGTCGTGCGGTTCGCCGCGCCTCCGGCGGCCGGGGCCGCGATCACCGCCGGGTTCGAGTTCGACGTTCCGGTGCGCTTCGACGCCGACCGGATCACGACCGGGCTCGCGGGGTTCGCGGCGGGCGAGATCCCGTCGGTGCCGGTGGTCGAGGTCCGGGTCTGATGCGGCGGATCGATCCCGGGCTGCAGGCGCGGCTCGATGCGGGCGCGACGACGCTGTGCCGCTGCTGGCGGGTGCGCCGGCGCGACGGTCGCGCGCTGGGCTTCACCGATCACGACGGGGACCTCGCGTTCGACGGCACGACCTTCGTCGCCAGCACCGGCATGGATGCGAGCGCGATCCAGGCGACGACCGGGCTCGCGGTCGACAATTCGCAGGCGGTGGGCGCGCTGACCGCCGCCGGGGTCAGCGAAGAAGACGTGCGCGCGGGGCGGTTCGACCGGGCGAAGGTCGAGCACTGGCTGGTCGACTGGAGCGAGCCGGCGTTGCGGGTGCTGATGTTCGTCGGGACCTTCGGCGAGATCCGCTACGCGGACGGCGCGTTCGAGGTCGAGCTGCGCGGCCTGACCGAGGGGCTGAACGTCGCGGTGGGGCGCAGGCTGACGCGGGGCTGCGACCGGCGGCTCGGCGACGCGAAATGCGGCTTCGATATCGAGGCGCCCGGCTTCGCCGCCGAGGCCGAGGTCGGCGAGCTGCGCGGCCGCGCCGGCCTCGCCGCGGCGGGGCTGGCGGGGTTCGCGCCGGACTGGTTCACGGCGGGCGCGCTGACCTGGCTGAGCGGGCCGAACGCCGGCGAGGCCGCGGCGGTCAAGCGGGACGTGCTCGGCGGCGACGGCCTGCGGCGGATCGACCTGTGGCAGGAGCCGGGCGCCGCGATGACGGTCGGCGACCGGTTCCGCATCGCCGCCGGCTGCGACAAGCAGGCGGAGACCTGTCGCGGAAAGTTCGGTAATTTCCTGAACTTCCGCGGCTTTCCCGATATCCCCGGCGACGACTGGGTCGCCGCCTATCCCCGGAATGGCGAGGTGCACGATGGATCGAGCCGACGAAACCGGTGACGGACTGCCCGGCGAGGCGGTCGTGGCCCATGCGCGGGGCTGGATCGGCACGCCCTACGAGCATCAGGCGAGTTGCCGCGGCTCGGGGGCGGATTGCCTCGGGTTGCTGCGCGGCCTGTGGCGCGAGCTGCTGGGCGCCGAGCCGGAGACGCCGCCGGCCTATACCCCGGACTGGTCCGAGCCGGGCGGGCGCGAGGACCTGCTGGCGGCGGCGGGGCGGCATCTGTCGCCGGTGCCGCGGTCCGCGGCCGTTCCGGGCGACGTTGTGCTGATGCGGATGGCCGACGGCGCCGTGGCCAAGCATGTCGGCATCCTGGCGCGGTCGGATCAGGGGCACGCAACGCTGATCCACGCCTATTCGAACCACGGCGTGGTCGAGTCGCCGCTGACGCCGGCCTGGTCGCGGCGGATCGTCGCGGTGTTCCGTTTTCCCGGCAGGAGACGCTGATGGCCACCTTGTTGTTGTCCGCGGCGGGCGCCGCGATCGGCGGATCCTTCGGCGGCTCGGTGCTGGGGCTGGCGGGCGGCGCGCTCGGCAAGGCCGTCGGCGCGACGGTCGGGGCGGTGATCGACCAGCGCCTGACCGGCGCGGGGTCGGAGCCGGTCGAGACCGGGCGCGTCGAGCGGTTCCGCGTGATGGGTGCGAGCGAGGGCGCGGCCCTGCCGCGGGTCTACGGGCGCTACCGCGTGGCGGGGCAGGTGATCTGGTCGAGCAACTTCCTCGAGAGCGTGAACAAGTCCCGCGTCGGCGGCAAGGGCGGCGGCGGGTCGTCGCAGACCGTCAAGGAATACAGCTATTCGATCAGCCTCGCGATCGCGCTGTGCGAGGGCGAGGTGGCGCGGGTCGGCCGGATCTGGGCGGACGGGCAGCGGCTCGACCAGTACGGGATCACCTGGCGGCTGCACGAGGGGACCGAGGACCAGCTGCCCGATCCGCTGATCGCGGCGATCGAGGGGGTCGAGGCGGCGCCCGCCTATCGCGGGACCGCCTATGTGGTGATCGAGAACCTCGACCTGACGCCATTCGGCAACCGCATTCCGCAGTTCAACTTCGAGGTGGTGCGGCGGCCGGTCGACGCCTCGCCGGCCGTCCCGCGCCCGCCCGCGCTCGACATTCGCGGCGTGGCGCTGGTGCCGGGGACGGGCGAGTATGCGCTGGCCACGACGCCGGTCCACATCAGCCACGGCAAGGGCCGCACGGTCGCCGCGAACGTGAACAACGATCGCGGCCAGCCGGATCTGGTCGTGTCGCTGGATCAGCTGGCGGCCGAACTGCCCGCCGCGACCTCGGTGTCGCTGGTGGTGACCTGGTTCGGCGACGACCTGCGCTGCGACCGCTGCAGGCTGCGCCCGGCGGTGGAGCAGGCGCAGAAGGACGGCAGGCAGATGCCCTGGCGGGTGTCGGGGATCGACCGCTTCGGCGCGAAGATCGTGAGCCGGGTCGAGGATCGGCCGCTGTTCGGCGGCACGCCGTCGGACCGGTCGGTGCTGCAGGCGATCGCCCATCTGCGCGAAACCGGGCGGTCGGTGATGTTCTATCCGTTCATCCTGATGGACATCGTCGCCGGCAACGCGCTGGTCGATCCCTGGACCGGGCAGGTCGGACAGCCGCCCGTGCCCTGGCGGGGCCGCATCACGCTGTCGGCGGCGCCGGGGCGCAGCGGCTCGCCGGACCAGACGCCGGCGGCGGCGGCCGAGGTGGCGGCGTTCTTCGGCGCGGCGCGGGCGTCGGATTTCCGCGTGGAGGACGGCGCCGTGGTCTATACCGGCCCGGCGGAGTTTTCGTATCGACGGTTCGTCCTGCACTATGCG
>CAYTMB010000176.1:3703-5481 GCA_964438465.1 uncultured Rhodovulum sp.
CCGATCTCCGACGGGGCGCATGGAGAGGACTGGATTTTCCGGTACAAGGACATCGCGGGCTGGTGGGGCGCCGCGCATCACAATCGGGTCGGCGGGGTCAGGAGCGGCGCGCCGACGTCGTGGCTGCCGAGGTCCAAGCCGGTGTGGTTCACCGAGCTCGGCTGCCCGGCGATCGACAAGGGGACCAACCAGCCGAACGTCTTCCACGACCCGAAGTCGTCGGAGAGCTTCATTCCGTATTACTCGAACGGATCTCCGGACGAGTTCATCCAGTATCGCTATCTGCAGGCGACCTACGCCCACTGGAACGACGCCGCGAACAACCCGGCCTCGGATGTCTACGCCGGGCGGATGGTCGACATGGCGCGCGCCCATGTCTGGGCTTGGGACGCCCGGCCCTGGCCGGATTTTCCCGACCGGCTGGAGACCTGGGTCGACGGGCTGAACTATTCGCTGGGGCACTGGATCAACGGTCGCGCGGCGCTTCCGGCGCTGGCGGAGATCGTCGCCGACGTCTGCGCCCGGTCCGGGGTGGACGCGGTCGACGTCACCGCGCTGCACGGGAGGGCCACCGGGTTCATGATCGGGGCCATCGAATCGGCGCGGCAGAGCCTGCAGCCGCTGATGCTGACCTATGCGTTCGACAGCTACGCCTCCGACGGGGCGGTGACCTTCGCCAGCCGGGGCGGGAGGCCCTCGCGCGTCACGGATCAGGGCGAGCTGGTTGCGGCGGCCGACAAGCCGGCGCTCGCGGGGTCGCGGAGTTCGCCCGCGGATGCGCCGGGCCGGGTGGCGCTGGAGTTCGTGCGCGCCGACATGGACTATCAGCCCGGCGCCGCCGAGGCGCTGTCGCCATGGGCGTCCGAGGCGGACGTGGCCCAGTCGAGCGTGCCGCTCGTCCTGTCGCCGGGCCATGCGCAGGTCGTCGCCGAGCGCTGGCTCGCCGAGAGCCGGATCTCGCGGGATTCCGTCGAATTCGCATTGCCTCCCTCCCGCGTGGCGGCGACGCCCGGGGACATCGTCGCGTTGACGGTGGCGGGGCGGTCCGATCAGTTCCGGATCGATCGGATCGAGGAGCTGGGGCCGCGGTCGGTGACCGCCGTCCGCATGGAGGTCGGCCAGTTCGACGCGCCGGTGCGCGAGACGAAGCCGGTCCGGTCGCCGTCGGCGGCGGCGCTGACGCCGGTCCATGCCGAGTTCCTCGACCTGCCGCTCCTGAGCGGCGACGAGCACCCGAGCGCGCCGCATGTCGCGATCGCCAAGACGCCCTGGGCGGGATCCGTCGCCGTCTATGCGTCGTCGGAGGACTTCGGCTATGCGCTGAACCGCGAGATCTCCAGGCCGGCGACGCTGGGCGAGACGCTCGAGCCGCTGCCGGCCGCGGTCTCCGGGCTCTGGACCCGCGCGACGGTCAGGGTGCGCCTTTCGTCGGGCGTGCTCCAGAGCCGGGGCCAGATGGATGTCCTGAACGGCGCCAACGCGGCGGCGCTGCGGCATGGCGAAGCGGGCGACTGGGAGGTGATCCAGTTCGCGTCCGCGACGCTGGTGGGTCCCGGGGAATACGTTCTTGGCGGCCTGCTGCGCGGGCAGGCGGGGACCGACGGCGTGACGCCCGCCGTCTGGCCGGAGGGGACGGATTTCGTGCTGCTGGACGCCGGCGTCACGCAGCTCCGGCAGAACGCCGGCGCGCGCGGGCTCGAGCGGCACTACCGGATCGGGCCGGCGGCGCGATCCTACGACGACGCGAGCTATCTCCACATGGTGCTGTCCTTCGCCGG
>CAYTMB010000177.1:0-5447 GCA_964438465.1 uncultured Rhodovulum sp.
TTGGCCGAGATCATCTCGTCGATCACATAGTTCCGCCCGCTCATGCCCCGCCCGCGCCTTGCCCTTGTGTCGCGCCGCATCCTATTGTCATCGTCCGCACGTCACAATCCGCATCAAAGGTCGGAAGCCGCGCCCCATGCCGACCCACGCCGAAAAGCGGATCATGCCCTACAGCGCCGGGCAGATGTACGACCTGATCGCCGACATCGGCCGCTATCCCGAGTTCCTGCCCTGGTGCGCCGGCGCGCGGGTGCGCAGCCGCGCGCCGCTGCCGGATGGCGCCGGCGAGGTGATCGAGGCCGATCTGGTGATCTCGTTCAAGCTGTTCCGCGAGAAGTTCGGCAGCCGGGTGACGCTGCGCCCGGAGGCCCGCGCGATCGACGTCGAATACCTCGACGGGCCGTTCAGGTACCTGCGCAACCACTGGAAGTTCGAGCCGCGCGGGCCGCATGAATGCGAGGTCGATTTCTTCGTCGATTTCGAGTTCCGCTCGGCCATCCTGCAGAAGCTGATCGGGCTGGTGTTCAACGAGGCGATGCAGCGCATCGTGCGCGCCTTCGAACGCCGCGCCGAGGCGCTCTACGGCGCGGCCTCCAGCGCCTGAAGCATCAGGTCGAGCGCGGTCTCGACGCTGCGCTGGCGCACCGCGGCGCGGCCGAGCGGGCCGAAGGCGCGGTGTTCGGCGGTCACCCCCTGCGGCGAGGCGACGGCGAACCAGACCAGCCCCTCCGGTTTCGCGTCCGATGCGCCGGGGCCGGCGACGCCGGTGATCGCGACGGCGATCTCGACCGCCGATTTCGCCCTTGCGCCTTCGGCCATCGCGCGCGCCACTTCCTCGGAGACCGCCCCGTGCTCGGCGAGCATCGCTTCGGGCACGTCGAGCATCGCGGTCTTGGCCGGGTAGGAATAGCTCAGATAGCCGCTGTCGAACACGTCCGAGGAGCCGGGCACGTCGGTCAGCGCCGCGGCGACCAGCCCGCCGGTGCAGCTCTCGGCGGTGGCGATCTTCCAGCCCCGCGCCCGGGCCGCCGCCAGCACCGAGCGGGCGCGCGCCTCGGCGATCACGTCAGCCACCCATGCGCGATCGCCGCGAGCAATGCGACGACGACGGCGGCCATCAAGCCTGCGATGACGTCGTCGAGCATGACCCCCATCGGGCCCTTCTTGCGGTCGGCCCAGCCGACCGGCCCGAACTTGGTGGCGTCGAACAGCCGGAACAGCAGGAAGGCCGCGACCCAGCCGGGCCAGGGGAACACATGCCCCGCGGCGCCGGCGTGCCACAGCCCCAGCGACAGCGGCCAGAGCGCGATCCACTGGCCGACCACCTCGTCGACCACGATCTCGCCGGGGTCGAGGTCGTCCTCCTCGAAGGTCTCGACCCGCGCCGCCCAGTATCCGAGCGGATAGAGCGCCAGCGTCGCCAGCGCGAGCAGGGGGAAGCCGCCGAACCAGTGCAGCAGCCAGGCGAGCGGGATCGCCGCCGCCGAGCCCCAGGTGCCCGCCGGGCCGGGGATCAGCCCGATATAGCCGAAGGTCGCGACGGCGCGCGCGACGGCGGCCCTCATGCCCGCACCAGCGTGGCGGTGGCGATGGCGGCGATGCCCTCGCCGCGCCCGGTGAAGCCGAGGCGCTCGGAGGTGGTCGCCTTGACGCTGATCCGCTCGGGCGCGAGCGCGGTGATCGCCGCCAGCGCCGCGCGCATCGCCCCGGCGTGCGGGCCGATCTTCGGCGCCTCGCAGACCAGCGTGCAGTCGAGATGGGTCACGGTGAAGCCGCCGGCGGCGGCGCGCTCCATCGCCTTGCGCAGGAAGATCTCGGAGGCGGCGCCCTTCCAGCGCGGATCGGTGGGCGGGAACCACTGGCCGATGTCGCCTTCGGCGAGCGCGCCGAACACCGCGTCGGTGAGCGCGTGCATCCCGACGTCCGCGTCGGAATGGCCGACGAGGCCGCGCTCGAACGGCACCGGCACGCCGCAGAGCGTCACCCGGTCGCCGGGCCCGAAGGCGTGCACGTCGAAACCGTTGCCGGTGCGGATGTCCATCGCGCCCTCCATCTGCCGCCGCGCCCGCGCGAGATCGTCGGCGGTGGTGATCTTGTAGTTCGACTCCGCGCCGGGCACGAGGCGAACCTGCAACCCGGCCGCGCGGGCGACGGCGACGTCGTCGGCGGCGTCGCGGGCGTTGGCCCGGTGCGCGGCGAGGATGGCGTCGAAGTGAAAGCCCTGCGGGGTCTGCGCGCGCCAGAGCCCGGCGCGGTCGACCGCCGCCTGCGCCGCGCCGCCCTCCGCGCGCCACAGCGCATCGACGACCGGCAGCGCGGGGAAGGCGGCGGGCGCGGCGTCGAGGGCGGCGAGCACGGCGGCGACGACCTCGCCCGGCGCGAACGGGCGGGCGGCGTCGTGGATCAGCACCCGGTCGGGCCGGAGCGGGGCCAGCGCCTCGAGCCCGGCGCGCACCGAGGCGGCGCGGGTGGCGCCGCCGGGGACGGCGGGCGACAGCCGCGGATCGTCGATCCCGGCGGTGGCCGCGGCGTAGGCCGCGGCGTCCTCGGGGTGGATCACCACCAGAACCGGGCCGATGTCGGGCCGCCCCAGCAGCGCCGCCAGCGACCGGCCGAGCACGGTGCCGGTCCCGAGTCGCTGGAACTGCTTCGGCAGGCCGGTCCCGAGCCGAAGCCCGCGTCCGGCGGCGACGATCAAGCCGGCAGTCTGCATTCCCGCCCCCCTGCGATGTTCGTGCGTCCTATACGAGACCCGGGTGCGGCGCCACAATCCCGGGCAGTCGCCGCGCCGGCGCCGCGAGGAAGTCTTTCGCATTTGCGACATTCTTGTAAAATTGCCTGACAATATGTTGAAAAGACAGCGTAAACAGGGTATGCGCCGAGCGATCTCCGTCGATCGGCGTTTGCACGTCGAATGACGCCCGTCCTTGCAAGATCCGGGCCCCTCCGCTAGAACGTGAGCAGATGCACACGGAATGGGCGCATGTTTGACGTACTGACGCGCAAAGGGAAAGGCCTGCCCGTTTTTCTGGCGCCGATGGCCGGGATCACCGATCTGCCGTTTCGCGCGCTGGCGCTGCGCTTCGGCGCGGACCGGGTGGTCTCCGAGATGGTGGTCAGCGGCGAGATCCTGCACGCGAAGCCTTCGGCGGCGGCGCGCGCCGAGCTCGGTCTCGACGAGGCGCGCACGACGATCCAGCTGGCCGGCTGCGCGGCGGCGCCGATGGCCGAGGCGGCGCGGCGGCTGGCGGGGCAGGGCGCCCGGGTCATCGACATGAACATGGGCTGCCCGGCCAAGAAGGTCACCGGCGGGATGTCGGGCGCGGCGCTGATGCGCGATCCCGACCATGCGCTGCGGCTGATCGAGGCGGTGGTCGGCGCGGTCGACGTGCCGGTGACGCTGAAGATGCGGCTGGGCTGGGACGAGGACACGCGCAACGCCCCGGATCTGGCGGCGCGGGCGGAAGGCGCCGGCGTCGCGATGATCGCCGTGCACGGGCGCACCCGGGCGCAGTTCTACGCCGGCGCCGCCGACTGGACGGCGGTCGCGGAGGTGAAGCGCGCCGTGACGGTTCCGGTGCTGGTCAACGGCGACATCCGCGACGCCGCCGGGGCGCGGACGGCGCTGGCGCGGTCGGGCGCGGACGGGGTGATGATCGGGCGGGGCGCGCGCGGGCGGCCCTGGGCGGCGGGGCGGATCGCGGCGGAGCTGCGCGGCGAGGCGGCGCCGCCGGCGCCCGGCGGGGCGGAGCTGTGCGGCATCGTGCTCGAGCATTACGAGGCGATGCTGGGGTTCTACGGCGCGGATCTGGGGCTGCGGGTCGCGCGCAAGCATCTCGGCTGGTATCTCGATGCGGTCGAGGGCGGCGCCGCGCTGCGCGCGCGGGTGGTGCGGCTGAACGATCCGCGGGCGGTGGCGGATGCGCTGGCGGCCGGCTTGCCCGACTGCGGCCCGGCGCTGGAGGCGGCGGCGTGAGGGAGGTCAGCTTCGAGACCGTCTGGAGCGCGATGCCCTATCCGGCGCTGGTGATCGCGGCCGACGACACCATCCTGGCGGCCAACCCGGCGGCCGAGAGCTTTGGCGCGACCTCGATCCGGCAGATGGAGGGCAAGGCGCTCGGCAAGTATCTGGGGATGGAGAGCGCGGTGCTCGACGTCGTGCGCCAGGCCCGCAAGAGCGGCGTGTCGGTGGCGCAGTACGACGTGATCGTCGGCTGGTCCGATCAGCCGCCGCAGTCGCAGAACATCCATGCCGCGCTGCTGCAGGACGGCGACGGCGAGGTGCTGCTGCTGATGCATCCGCAGGGCATGGCCGACAAGATGGACCGCAGCCTCGGCAACCGCTCGGCGGCGCGGTCGGTCACCGGCATGGCGGCGATGCTGGCGCATGAGATCAGGAACCCGCTGGCCGGGATCTCGGGCGCCGCGCAGCTGCTGGAGATGGGGCTGGGCGACGCGGACCGCGAGCTGACCGGGCTGATCCAGACCGAGGCGGCGCGGATCGGCAAGCTGGTCGACCGGGTCGAGGCCTTCGGCGACCTGCGCCCGGCGCAGCGGCGTCCGCTGAACATCCACGACGTGCTGGACCGCGCCCAGCGCGCGGCCAAGGTGGGGTTCGCCGCCCATGCGCGGTTCTCCGAGGACTTCGATCCGTCGCTGCCGCCCACGGCGGGGGATGCGGACCAGCTGTTGCAGGTGTTCCAGAACCTGCTGAAGAACGCCGCGGAAGCGGTTCCGCGCGTTGGCGGATCGATCACCCTCGCCACCGCCTACCGGCCCGGCGTGAAGATGATGCGCCCGGGCGGCGGCAGCGAGAGCCTGCCGCTCCTGGTGACGATCACCGACAACGGGCCGGGCATTCCGGAGACGCTGGTGCGCGACATCTTCGATCCGTTCGTCAGCTCGAAGGTCAACGGCACCGGCCTCGGCCTGTCGCTGGTCTCGAAGGTGGTGTCCGACCACGGCGGGGTGGTCGAATGCGACAGCCGCCCCGGGCGCACGCGCTTCCGGGTGCGGCTGCCGGTCTGGCGCGGCGCGATGCCCGACGCCGGCGAGCTTGCCGGGTCCGCGGCGCAAACAGGGAGCTGAGGCGATGGAAGGCACCGTTCTTGTCGCCGACGACGACCGGTCGATCCGCACGGTCCTCGCCCAGGCGCTGACCCGGGCCGGCTGCCGGGTGCGCGCGACCGGCACCGCCTCGACGCTGTGGCGCTGGATCGAGGAGGGCGAGGGCGACGTCGTCGTCACCGACGTGATGATGCCCGACGGCGACGCGCTCGACCTGCTGCCGGCGATCCGCAAGCGCCGGCCCGGCCTTCCGGTGATCGTGATGAGCGCACAGAACACGGTGATGACCGCGATCCGCGCCGCCGAGGTCGGGGCCTATGAATACCTGCCGAAACCCTTCGATCTCAAGGAGGTGCTGGCGCAGGTCTCCAAGGCGCTGA
>CAYTMB010000178.1:0-5388 GCA_964438465.1 uncultured Rhodovulum sp.
GGCGAATACTGCCGCTCGATCTCGTCCAGCACCGCGTCCATCAGTATCCCCGACGCCTCCGGCCCGGTGAAGCGCAGGATCCAGCCCTCGCGGATGCGCTCGCGGCGCACGATCACCCCGCGCCTTGTGTCGAGGATCCGCCGCGGCCGGCCCGGGCGCACCGGGTCGGGCTCGGCGAGGCCGAATTCCTCCGCCTCGCGAATGACCGAGGTCAGCAGCTCCCACTGGCCGGCGAAATCGCGGTTCCGCGACTCCTCCAGCGCCGTCACCATCAGCTCGCCATAGCCGTCGCGCACCGCGTTCGCGAGCCGCAGGGCCTGGGCCAGCGTCATCCGCTCCGGCGCCTTCAGCAGGCCGTCCACCACCTCGGCCAGCCGGGCCAGCGCGCGCAGCCGCGACCGCTTCGGCTGGCTGGCGCGCGGATACAGCCGCTCGACCGCCTCCTCGATCGTCGGGAACATCCGCCGCTGAAAGGCGAGGCAGGCGATCCGGCCCTTCTCGTAGGGCGAGATCTCGGCGCGGATCTCGTTCTCCTCGATCATCGCCTCCAGCCTTGCGCCGAGGTCCTGCGGCGCCCGCACGAAGGCCGGGATCGTCTTCCAGCGCTCCTGTTCGGTCAGTTCGGCCAGGGCCTCGAACACCGCGAGCCGCCGGGCGCCCGAGATCAGCCCGTGGGTCTTTTCGTGCGGCGGCCCGTCGAGCGCATAGACCTCGACCGGCATCCGCAGGCCGTTGATCAGGATCGAGCGTTTCAGCTCGTCGAACGGCTCGGGATCGAAGCCGGTGCGGTCGCGGATCATCGCGCCCATGTCGATGGCGGCGACGGGCAGCATCAGGATCGGGTCGGTCATTCGGGTCCTCCGGAGGCGGATCGCCGCAGCATACCTCCCTCTCCCCCGGGTTGCGCCGCGCCCCGAGGCGCCGCGCGCTGCGTTAACCCACCGTAAGCGATTCAGTTTCCGAAAAAAATCAATGCCTTGCCGAATATTCACGCTGAATGGGCCCCGAAACCACCCCCTTGCGCCGCTGCGCTCCCCCTGTCAGAACCTCAGTCCAGCCCCCGGGATCCGCCCCTTGACCACGACCCTGACCCTGCCCGACCAGGCCGCCACCGAACGCCTCGCCCGGGCGATCGCCCCCCATCTCGGCCCCGGCGACGCCCTCCTCCTGGAGGGCGACCTCGGCGCCGGCAAGACCACCTTCGCCCGCGCCCTCATCACCGCCCGCCTCGCCGCCCTCGGCCGGTCCGAACCCGTGCCCAGCCCCACCTACACCCTGGTCCAGACCTACGACCTCGCCCCCGGCCCCGAGCTCTGGCACGCCGACCTCTACCGCCTCGCCTCGCCCGACGAGACCGCCGAGCTCGGCCTCGACGAGGCCTATCCCGCCGCCATCACCCTCATCGAATGGCCCGACCGCCTCGGCCCGCTCCTCCCCGCCCGCCGCCTCACCCTGACCCTCGCCTTCGCCCCCGCCGACAACGCCCGCACCGTCACCCTCACCCCCGCCGGTCCGGGCTGGGACTGGCTGCCCGCGGTCCTCGCCCCGGCCGCCGCATGAGCCGCGCCGCCGAGACCGCCGCCTTCCTCGCCGCCCAGGGCTGGGCCGCCGCCGAGCGCCGCCCCCTCGCCGGCGACGCCTCCGCCCGCTCCTACGTCCGCCTCGCCCGCGGCCCCGCCCGCGCCATGCTGATGGACGTCCCGCCCGCCTCGGGCCTCACCGTCGCCCCCTTCCTCGCCGTCGCCGCCTGGCTCCGCGGCCTCGGCCTGAGCGCCCCCGAGACCTACGCCGCCGACCCGCCGCTGGGCCTCGTCCTGATCGAGGACCTCGGCGACGACCTGTTCCTCCGCCTGCCGGCCCCCGAACCCACGCTCTACGCCGCCGCGATCGACCTCATCGCCGAGCTGCAGTCCGCCCCGCCGCCGCCGGTCACGCCGGACTACGCCCCGCCCCCCTACGACCGGGCGGTCCTGCTCCGCGAGATGCGCCTCGTTCCCGAGTGGTACCTGCCCGCCGCCGCCGGCGCGCCCACCCCGTCCGACCTCGCGGCCGAGTTCGACGCCCTGATCGAGCCGATCGTCGCCCTCGCCCTCGAGGCCCCGCCGACCCCGGTCTACCGCGACTACCACGCCGAGAACCTGATCTGGCTGCCCGAGCGCGCCGGCCACGCCCGCGTCGGCCTGCTCGACTTCCAGGACCTGCTGATCGGCCACCCCGCCTATGACGTCGTCTCGCTGCTCGAGGACGCCCGCCGCGACGTGCCCGCCGAGCTGCGCGCCGCCATGCTCGACCGCTACCTGACGCGGACCGGCCGCGACCGCGAGGCCTTCACCCGCGCCGCCCATGCGCTGGCCGCGCAGCGCAACCTCAAGATCCTCGGCCTGTTCGTCCGCCTCGCCCATCGCGACGGCAAACCCGGCTACCTGCGCCTGCTGCCGCGGGTCCGGGACCACCTGCGGCGTGACCTCGCCCATCCCGACCTCGCGCCCCTCGCGGCTTGGGCGGCCCGCCACCTGCCGACGCCGGAGGCCATCGCCACAGCCCCCGCCGGCGCCGGCCCGTGACCCCGCAGTCGGCGATGATCTTCGCGGCGGGCCTCGGCACGCGCATGGGCGCGCTGACCCGCGACCGGCCCAAGCCGCTGCTGACGGTCGCCGGCCGCGCGCTGATCGACCACGCGCTCGACCTCACCCGCGCGGCCGGCATCCCGCGCGTCGTGGTCAACGCCCACGCCCACGCCGACCAGCTCGCCGCCCATCTCGCCCGCGTCGCCCCGGAGGTCCGCATGGCGCGCGAGCCGGCGCTGCTGGAGACCGGCGGCGGGCTGAAGGCGGCGCTGCCGCTGCTCGCGCCCGGCCCGGCGTTCACGCTCAACGCCGACATGGTCTGGCGCGGGCCAAATCCGCTGACCGCCCTCGCCGCCGCGTGGAGCCCCGCCCGCATGGGCGCGCTGCTTGCGCTGGTGCCGCGCGCCGCGGCCGTCGGGCATGCCGGCGCCGGCGATTTCGAGATCGACGCCGAGGGCCGGCTGACCCGGCGCGGCGCCGCGGCCACCGCTGCGCTGGTCTACGCCGGCGCCCAGATCCTCGACACGGAGGCTCTCGCGCCGTTCCCGCCGGGGGTCTTTTCGCTGAACCGGGTCTGGGATGCGCTGCTGGCCGAGGGGCGGCTCTACGGTCTCGTCTGGACGGGCGGCTGGGTGGACGTCGGTCGTCCCGAAGGCATCGCGCTGGCCGAGGCGGAGCTCGCCCGATGACGATGTTTCCGCCTTCCGCGACGCCCCGGGTGTTCGCGCTGCCGCCGGGCGTGGATTTCTCGCGCGCCCTCGTCGCCGGGCTGGAGGCGCGGCTGGAAGGCGCGCCGCCCGAGGCGCTGGCGCGGGTCGAGATCTGGGTCAACACCCAGCGCGCGCGCCGGGCGCTGGTCGCGGAATTCGCCCGCGGCCCCGCCCGGCTGTTGCCGCGTCTGCGCGTCGTCACCGAACTCGCCGCCGATCCGCTGGCGCCGCCGGACCTCGCCGTCCCGGCCTCGAGGCTCGGGCGCAAGCTGGATCTCGCCCGGCTCGTCGCCGCGATGCTGCGCGCCGAGCCGGGGCTCGCGCCGGCCTCCGCGGCCTTCGACCTCGCCGACAGCCTCGCCGACCTGCTCGACGAGATGCAGGGCGAGGGCGTAGCACCGCGCGCGCTCGCCCTGCTCGACGCGGCGGAGCACGCCGAGCACTGGCGGCGCAGCCTGCGCTTTCTCGCGATCCTGCAGGATTTTGTCGCCGCCAGCGCGCCGGTCGATGGGCAGGGGCGGATGCGCGCCGTTGCGGACGCGCTGGCGGCGGTCTGGTCGGTCTCGCCGCCGGGGCATCCGGTGATCGTCGCCGGCTCGACCGGCTCGCGCGGGCCGACGCGCGCCTTCATGGCTGCGGTGGCCCGGCTGCCGCAAGGCGCGCTGGTCCTGCCCGGCTTCGACGCCGAACTGCCCGCAGGGGTCTGGGACCGCCTCGGCGCTGCGGATCCCAACGCCGCGGATCACCCGCAGGCCGGTTTCCGCAGGCTCGCCGATACGCTCGGCTTCGATCCCTGCGCCGTGCCGGGCTGGACCGACGCGCGCCCCCCATCCCCCGCGCGCAATCGCCTCGCGTCGCTCGCGCTGCGCCCGGCGCCGGTCACTGACCAGTGGCGCAGCGAGGGCGCCGCGCTGGTCCCGACGCTGGCACAGGCGTTGTCGACCGTCACCTGGATCGAGGCCGACGGGCCGCGCGCCGAAGCCCGGGCGATCGCGCTGACCCTGCGCGAGGCGGCCGAGGCGGGCGTACGCGCGGCGCTGGTCACGCCCGACCGCGAACTCGCGCGCCGGGTCACCGCCGAGCTGTCGCGCTGGAGCCTGCGCCCCGACGACAGCGCCGGCCGGCCGCTGGCCCTCACCCCGCCCGGCGTGCTGCTGAGCCGGCTCGCCTCGGTTCCGCTCGGCCCGCTTGCGCCGGACGCCCTGCTCGCGCTGCTCAAGCACCCGCTGACCGCCAGCGGCGCCCCGGAGCGGAGCGCGCATCGGCGGCTCACCTCGGGGCTGGAGCTGGAGCGCCTGCGCGGCGGGCCGCCGCAGCTCGACTGGACCGATCTGCGGGCCTGGGCGAAGGCGCGGGCTCCGGCGGCGCAGGCCTGGATCGCCTGGCTCGAAGCCTGCCTCGCGCCGCTGCAGTCGGCCGACGCCGCGACGCTGGCCGAACGCGTCGCGCGACACCGCGCCGCCGCCGAGAGGCTGGCGGCAGGCCCGGAGGGCGGCGCGCACGCGCTGTGGGACAGGGACGCCGGCGCGCAGGCCCGCGCGCTGATGGATGCGCTGGCGGCCGAGGCGGAGGCCTTCGGCCCGATCCCGGCGCTCGACTACCGCGCCCTGCTCGCGAGCCTGATGGCGGCGCGCGACGTGCCCGAGGACGCGGTCGTGACCCATCCCGGCGTCGCGATCTGGGGCACGCTCGAAGCCCGGGTGCAGACGGCCGACCTGGTCGTGCTCGGCGGGCTCAACGAAGGCGTCTGGCCGCGGCTGCCCGGCCCCGATCCCTGGCTGAACCGGCCGCTGCGGCGCGAGCTCGGGCTGCCGAGCCCGGAACGCGTCGTCGGCCTGTCGGCGCATGACTTCCAGCAGGCCTTCGCCGCGCCCCGCGTCGTTCTCGCCCGCGCCACCCGCGACGCCGAAGCGCCGACGGTGCCGTCGCGCTGGCTGCTGCGGCTGGAGAACCTGCTCGGCGGACTCGGCGCGGAAGGCGCCGCCGCGATGCAGGCCACGCGGGATCGCGGCGCCGCCACGCTCGCCCGGGCGGCGCTGCTCGACCGGGCCGTCGCCGACGTGCCGCCGGCCCGCCGTCCGGCGCCGCGTCCGCCCGCGTCCGCCCGGCCG
>CAYTMB010000179.1:0-5365 GCA_964438465.1 uncultured Rhodovulum sp.
CGCCGGGCTGGACCGTCGGTCTGTAATCGGTGCGCGCCTGCCTGGGCTGGCGCGGTAACGCGCCTGCCAGGGGCAGGCAGGCGCGCACCGATTTGTCGACGGACAGATCGGTGAAGCGAATGCGGAGAACGCGCGCTCCGGCTTTGTCCGGATCCGGGCGGACCCCAAGGCCATCAAACGGCGACCGTGCCGGTCACCTGACGGTCCCGTCCGGTGGGATATCGCTCTGGCCGATCTGGCAGCCGGGGTTCATGCGGCCTTCGGGGTCGAGCAGGCGCTTGACCCCCGCAAGCAGGCGGCGGCTTTCCGGCTGCAGGCGGGTCTCGAAATCGGCGCGCTTGAGGCGGCCGACGCCGTGCTCGGCGCTGATCGAGCCGGAAAAGGCGTCGACCTCGGCGTTCAGCGCCTGCTTGGCGCGGTCGAGCGCGGCGGCGGTGGCGGCGGCGTCGAGGCCGGGCGGGGGCAGCACGTTGAGATGCACGTTGCCGTCGCCGAAATGGCCGTAGGCGACGGCCTCGGCGCCCGGCACCGCGGCCTCGATGGCGGCGCAGGCGCGGGCGACGAAGGCGGGCAGGTCGGAGAGCCGGACCGAGACGTCCGAGCGCAGATGCGCGCCGCGGCGGGCCTGGCCCTCGTTGACGCTCTCGCGCAGCGCCCAGATCCGGGCGGCCTGGGCCTCGGAGGCGGCGACGAGGCCGTCCTGCACGAGGCCCTGGGCCATCGCGGTTTCGAGAAAGCCGGTCAGCAGCGCGTCGAGATCGACCGGGCCGGGGGCGGCCAGCTCGATCAGCGCATAGGCGCCGCAGGCGCCGGCGAGGGTCGGCGCGTTGTCCTGCGTGGCCTGGGCGAGCGCCAGCGCGTTCGGCATCAGGAACTCGAAGGCCGAGAGCAGGTCCGAGCAGGCGCGCCGCGCGAGGTGGAAGGTCCGCATCAGCGCGTCGAGGTCGGCGACGCCGATCAGCGCCGCGGCGCGCGCGGTCGGGCGCGGCACGAGGCGCAGCGCGGCGGCGGTGACGACGCCGAAGGTGCCTTCGGCGCCGATGAAGATCTGCTTCAGATCCGGGCCGAAGTTGTTCTTGCGCAGGGTGGAGAGGCCGGTCCACAGCGCGCCGTCGGCGCGCACCACCTCGAGCCCGAGCACCTGCTCGCGGGTCATGCCGTAGCGCAGCACGTTGATGCCGCCGGCGTTGGTCGAGACGATGCCGCCGATCTGGCTGGTGCCCTGCGCGCCGATCGAGACCGGCAGGAACAGGTCGTGCGCGGCGACGGCCTCCTTGACCGATTGCAGGATGCAGCCGGCTTCGGCGACGCAGGAATAGTCGTCGGCGTCGATCGCGCGGATGCGGTTCAGCCGCGACAGGCTGAGCACGACCTGGCCGGCGGCGTCGGTGGCGAGCGCGCCGTTGACGAGGCCGGAGTTGCCGCCCTGGGGCACGACGCCGAGCCCGAGCCGGGCGCAGCTGCGCAGCATGGCCTGGACCTCGGCGGTCTCGCGCGGGCGCAGCACCGCGAGGGCGGCGCCCCGCTCGAGGCGGAACCAGTCGGTCAGATGCGGGGCCATCGCCTCGGGATCGGCGGCGATCCGGTCGGGGCCGAACTCCGCCTCCAGCGTCGCGAGCGTCTGCGCCATTGCGGCCTCCCTGTCTGGCCTCCGTGCTAGCCGAGGCGTGGTTGCCGGGCAAGGCGTGCGCGTGTTAGCGCAGGGGGCAAGATCAATGGAGGACCGTCCGAATGCACATCCTGATCACCGGCGCCGCGGGCATGCTGGGCGCAAAGGTCGCCGCATCGCTTGTGAACGACCCGCCGCCGGGGCTGACCCGGATGACGCTGGTCGACGTGATCGAGCCTGCGGCGCCGGCGGGCTCGCCGGTCGCGACGGTCTCGGCGAAGCTCGACATCGCCGACGCCGCCGCGGTGGCGGCGCGGATCGCCAAGCGGCCGGACGTGATCTTTCACCTCGCGGCGGTGGTCTCCGGCGAGGCCGAGGCGGATTTCGACAAGGGCTATGCGGTGAACTTCGACGGCACGCGGGCGCTGTTCGAGGCGATCCGGGCGCTGCCCGACTATCATCCCCGCGTGATCTTCGCCTCGTCGATCGCGGTGTTCGGGGCGCCGTTCCCGGAGGTCATCGCCGACGACTTCCATCTGACGCCGCTGACGAGCTACGGCACGCAGAAGGCGATGGGCGAGCTGATGCTGGCCGACTACACCCGCAAGGGCATCTTCGACGGCGTCGGGATCCGGCTGCCGACGATCTGCGTGCGGCCGGGGCGGCCGAACAAGGCGGCCTCGGGGTTCTTCTCCAACATCCTGCGCGAGCCGCTGGCCGGGCAGGAGGCGGTGCTGCCGGTCTCCGAGGAGGTGCGGCACTGGTTCGCCAGCCCGCGCGCGGCGGTGGGGTTCTTCCGGCATGCGCTGGCGATGGATCTGTCGACCATCGGGCCGCGGCGCAACCTGTCGATGCCGGGGCTGTCGGCGACGGTGGGCGAGGAGATCGAGGCGCTGCGCCGGGCGGGCGGCGACGCGGCGGTGGCGCGGATCCGGGTCGAGCCCGATCCCACGATCATCCGCATCGTCGACGGCTGGGCGACGAACTTCGACGCGAGCCGGGCCGAGGGGCTGGGATTCGCGGCCGACGCCTCGTTCGACGCGATCGTGGCGGCGCATATCGAGGACGAGCTGGGCGGCGTCGTCGCGTCCTGAGCCGGGTCGGCGGGGCGGGGCGTCGGGCGGCGGGGCGGGGCAGGGCGCCGGTCGGCGCCTGGGCCCCGCGCTCAGGCGCAGCGGGCGGCGGGCGGCGGCGCGACGCGGGCGATCGCGGCGTGCAGCGCCTCCGGCGCGACCGGCTTCGAGAGATAGGTGGTCATGCCGGCGGCGAGATAGGCCTCGCGGTCGCCGACCATCGCGTTCGCCGTCAGCGCGATGATCGGGATCGCCGCCAGCGGGCCGGGCAGGGCGCGGATGCGCCGGGTCGCGGCGATGCCGTCCATGCCGGGCATCTGGATGTCCATCAGCACGAGGTCGAACGGGCCGCGGGCCAGCGCGTCGAGCGTCTCGTGGCCGTTGGCGGCGAGGCGCACGCTGTGGCCGGCGCGGGTGAGATAGGCCGAGAGGATCTTCTGGTTGGTGGCGTTGTCCTCGGCCAGCAGGATGCGCAGCGGCGCCGGGGCGGGCGCGAGCCCGGCGGGTTCGCGCGGCGCGTCGGGCGCGTCGGGCGCGGCGCAGGCCGGAGCCGGCGTCCAGAAGCGGAAGGTCGAGCCGGGGCCGGGCGCGCTGTCGAGGCCGATCCCGCCGCCCATCAGCTCGACCAGCTGGCGCGAGATCGCGAGGCCGAGGCCGGCGCCGCCGCGCCGGCGCGCCGCCGAGCCGTCGACCTGGACGAAGCGCTGGAACAGCCGCGCGCGGTCGGCCTCGGGGATGCCGATGCCGGTGTCGCGCACCGCGACCTCCAGCGCGCCGCCGCCGTCGGGCCGCCAGGTCAGCGCGACGTCGACCCGGCCGGCGTCGGTGAACTTCAGCGCGTTGCCCACGAGGTTGAGCAGCACCTGGCGCAGCCGGGTCGGGTCGCAGGTCAGCCAGTCGGGCGTCGCGGGATCGACCGTGGTCCCGAGCGCCACGCCGCGCTCCGCCGCGGCGGCGCAGAGCAGCGCCGCGACGTCGCCGAGCAACGCGCGCGGGTTCACCGGGACCGGATCGAGCGCGACGGACTGCGCCTCGAGCCGGGAGAATTCGAGGATGTCGTTCAGGATCGCCAGCAGGTGGCGCGCGCTGTCGCGGGCGATGCCGGCGCGGTCGCGCTGCGCCGCGCCGAGCTCGTCGCGCAGCATCAGGTCGAGCATTCCGAGCACGCCGCTCATCGGCGTGCGGATCTCGTGGCTCATGGTGGCGAGGAACTGCGACTTCGCCACCGAGGCGGCCTCGGCCTCGCGGCGCTTGGCGTCGAGTTCGGCCCGGCCCTCGACGTCGGCGGTGACGTCCCAGTTCACCCCGACGATGCGCCGCGATCCGTCGGGCGCGGCGAAGACCGCGCCGATCGCGCGGATGTGACGCGCGCCGCCGCAGGGCAGGGCGAGGCGGTAGTCCGAGGCATAGCGGCCGTCGCCCTCGATGGCGTCGCGGAACTCGGCCTCGGCGCGGGCGAGGTCGTCGGGGTGCAGCCGGCCGCGCCAGTCGGCGTAGCGCCGGGGGCGGCCATCGCCGGGCAGGCCGTAGAGGTCGTTCATCCGGCTGTCCCAGACCAGCGCCCCGCCGGCGAGGTCGAAGTCCCAGACGCCGACCTGCGAGGCCTCGAGCGCGAGGCCGAGCCGGCGCGACAGCCGGGCGAGTTCGGCCTCGCGGTCGTTGAGGTCGGCGATGTGGCGCTGGCGCTCGGCGACGAGGCGGCGGGTGCGCAGCATCGGCCCGGCGATCAGCAGGGCGGCGAGCGCGGTGACGAGCCGGATCGGCCAGCGGCCGGGAAAGCCGGCGGTCCAGCCGCCCCGGGGCGCCGCGGCGAGCCGCAGCTCCGCCGCGGGAAAGGCGAGGTCGCGCGTCACCGGCGCGCCGTTCAGCGCCCGCGCGTCGCCGAGCAGCAGCCGCGGCGCGGATGCGGGGCCGGCGACCAGGGCGATGTCGATCCGCCGGCCGGGGTCATCGGCCGTGGCGGTCGCGGTCGCGAGGCCGGACAGCGCGTGCAGGTCGAGCGCCGCCGCGGTGCGCGGGCCGCCGCCGGCGCCGCCCGCAGCGACGAGGAGCGTCGGGGATCCGGGGCCGGGGGCGAGGCGCGCGACGAGGCCGGCCGGCGGCGCCGCCGCCAGCGCCGCGAGCTCCGCGCCGAGCGCGCCGCGCGCCGGGCTGACCCGGGCGCGCCCGTCCGGCGCATGGGCGGCGACCGCGCGCAGGGACGGGTCGGCGAGATGCGGGGCGGCGAGCCGCGCGAACCCCGCGGCGTCCGGCAGTCCGGCGCCGAGCAGGACGCCCTCGATCAGCGCCAGGCCGCGCAGCTGCGCCGCCAGCGCGCCGTCGAGCCGGGCGGCGAACGCATCGGCCTCGGCCTGGACGCGCGCGCGCGAGTGCGCGTGGGCCAGCGCGCCGAGCAGGCGCTCCGCGAGCAGGCCCGCCGCGACGATCACCAGCACCGCCGCCGCCGTCGGCAGCAGCGAGGCCCAGGCTTCGGCGCGGATCCGCCAGCCGCCGCCGGCGCCGGACGCCCGACCGCCGGTCGCGCGCGCCCGGGCGGCCGGCGTGCCTGTGCGGGTGATGTCCATCGAGCGTCGCGACAATCTGCGGTTGAATGACTCGGCGAGCAGAAATGCATATCGCCGCGGGTCCGGTCAATCTGAACGTATCGACAATTGATCGCAATTCCACCCAGGATTGTGCGCGC
>CAYTMB010000180.1:0-5356 GCA_964438465.1 uncultured Rhodovulum sp.
GCGGAGATCAAGGTCTTCGTCGACACCGCGCCGGTGATGGAGAAGCCGCTGGCGCAGGCGGCGGGGATCGGCTGGCAGGGCAAGCACACCAACCTGTTGTCGCGGGACCTGGGCAACTGGTTCTTCCTCGGGGCGGTGTTCACCACGCTGGAGCTGCCGCGGGATGGCGCGGAGGTCGAGCATTGCGGGTCGTGCACGGCCTGTCTGGACGTCTGCCCGACGCGGGCGTTCGTCGGGCCCTGGCGGCTCGATGCGCGGCGGTGCATCTCGTATCTGACGATCGAGCATGACGGGCCGGTGGAGGAGGGGTTGCGCGCCGCAATGGGCAACCGGATCTATGGCTGCGACGACTGTCTGGCGGTCTGTCCGTGGAACAAGTTCGCGGTCGCCGGGCGGGAGATGGGGTATCGCGCGCGGGCCGAGCTGGAGGCGCCGCGGCTGGCGGATCTGGCGGCGCTGGACGACGCCGGGTTCCGGGCGGTGTTCGCCGGGTCGCCGATCAAGCGGATCGGGCGGAACCGGTTCGTGCGCAACGTGCTCTACGCCATCGGCAACTCGGGGGATGCCGGGCTGGCGCAGGCGGCGCGGGCGCTGTTGGGCGACCCGGATCCGGTGGTGCGCGACGCGGCGGAATGGGCAGTGGGACGGCTTGGGGGCGCGTAACAGGCTGTTACGCAGATCAAGTCATTGTATTTGAACAGCTATTCCATCGCGGCGATATTGCGCCGGGCGAGGGTGGCCAGCGGGTCGTCGGGATGGGTCGCGATCAGCCGCAGCCAGTGCGCGCGGGCGGCGTCGGGGTCGCCGGCCTCGGCCTCGGCGGCGGCGGCCTCGAACAGCGCCTCGGGCAGGTCGGGCGCGAGCGCGAGGGCGGCTTCGGCTTCGAGGAGGGCGGCGGCGGGGTCGCCGCCCTGGCGCAGCGCGGCGGCGCGCAGCGCGCGGGCGCGGGCGTCGGCGGGGTCGGCGGCGACGAGGGCGTCGAGGCTGGCGACGGCGGCGGGCCAGTCGCCGGTCGCGGCGGCGGCGCGGGCGCGCAGCATGGTCCGCGCGGGCGGCGGCGGCGCGAGCCGGTCGAGGTTGTCGAGCGTCGCAAGCGCAAGGTCGGGCCGGCCGGCGGCGAGCCACAGCCGCGCGGCGTCCTCAAGGACGCTCAGCCGCAGTTCGGGCGCCAGCGCGCGGTTGCGATCCTCGGCGAGCCTGGTCAGGATCAGCGCCGCCGAGCCCTGCGCGCCCATCGCCTCGAGCGCGGTCGCCTCGCAGATCTCGGCCTCGGCGCCGCCGCCGAGCCGGGTCCAGATCGACGCCTGCTCGCGCGCGGCGGCGGGATCGGCGGCGACGGCGGCGGCGCAGGCCTCGGCGGAGCGGATCTCGGCATGGGCGGGCGCGGCGAGCAGGGCGGCGAGCGCGAAGGCGGCGACGGCTCTGTGCATCGGCGGCGCGATCCCCTAGACGATGGCGGACGAGGTTCGAGGAGAGGCCGCCCGCGATGTCCCGACCGGTTCTCCTGACGCTGGGCCATGGCTACTCGGCGGCGGCGCTGACCGCAAGCCTCGGGCCCGGCTGGCGCGCGCTCGGCGCCACCCGCTCGCCCGAGCGGGCGGCGGAAATGCGCGCGGCGGGGGTGACGCCGGTGGACTGGGCCGATGCGGCGGCGGTGGATGCGGCCATCGCGCAGGCGAGCCATGTGCTGGTCTCGACGCCGCCGGATGCGGAGGGCGACCCGGCGCTGGCGCGCCACGGCGCGGCGCTGGCGGCGCGCGGGCCGGAATGGGTCGGCTATCTGTCGACCACCGGCGTCTACGGCGACCGGCGGGGCGGCTGGGTCGACGAGGACAGTGCGCTGCGCCCGGTCAATGCGCGCGGCCGCCGGCGCGTCGCCGCGGAGGCGGCCTGGGCCGCGCGCGGGCTGAAGCTGGAGATCTTCCGCCTCGCCGGGATCTACGGGCCGGGGCGCAGCGCGTTCGACCGGCTGCGCGAGGGCCGGGCGCAGCGGATCGTCAAGGCGGGACAGGTGTTCAGCCGCATCCATGTCGAGGACATAGCCGGGACGCTGCGCGCGTCGATGGCGGCGCCGCGGCCGGGCGCGGTCTGGAACGTGGCGGACGACGAGCCGGCGCCGCCGCAGGACGTCATCGCCTTCGCGGCCGGGCTGCTCGGGCTGCCGGCGCCGCCGGAGATCCCGTTCGCGGCGGCCGAGCTGACGCCGATGGCGCGCAGCTTCTACGCCGAGTCGAAGCGGGTCTCGAACGCGCGGCTGCGCGGCCTGCTGGGCGTGGCCCTGCGCCATCCCGACTATCGCGCGGGGCTGCGCGCGATCCTCGCGGCGGAGGGCGCGGCGGCGCGGGCGACACAATCGTGCGGGAAATCGCCGGCGTGATGGATCGGTGCTGGCCTTTTTCGGCGGATGCGCGCTAGAACCTCGTAAAATCGGCGGGGCGAGCAGCCCGACAGGACGAGGCAGGGGCGCATGGCGAGACGGCGCGGGAGCGCAGCGGGCGCGACGCTGTTGGCGGCGACGGTGTCGGTCGCGGCGCTGGCGGCGCCGGTCGCGGCCGAGACGGTGCGGCCGAGCCTGAACCTGTACGGCCTCACCGGCCTGATCGACATGCCCACCGCGCAGTCGCAGCCGGACGGGCAGGTCTCGTTGTCCTACAGCGTGTTCGGCGAGACGCAGCGGCGCAACTTCTCGTTCCAGATCCTGCCGCGCGTGACCGGCGCGATCCGCTATTCGACGATCAAGAACTGGGGCCAGCGCGACGACGACGGCGTCTACGATCCGACCTACGACCTGTTCGACCGCAGCTTCGATCTGCAGTTCACCCTGCTGAAGGAGGGCGAGTGGCGGTCCTGGACGCCGGCGGTGGCGCTGGGGTTCCGCGATTTCCTCGGGACCGGGGTCTATTCCAGCGAATACCTGGTGGCGACCAAGACGGTGCAGGCCTTCACCCTGACCGCGGGCCTCGGCTGGGGCAGGCTGTCGCAGGAAAACACCTTCGAGAACCCGTTCTGCGCGATCTCGTCGGGCGCCTGCGACCGCGACAACGACTTCGGCGAAGGCGGCAAGATCTCGACCGACACCTTCTTTCGCGGCCAGAACGTCGGCGTGTTCGGCGGCGTCGAATGGCGCTCGCCGATCGACGGGCTGAGCTTCAAGGCGGAATACTCGACCGACGACTACAAGCGCGAGCAGCGCAGCCCGGCCTCGGATTTCAAGCCGGAATCGCAGTTCAACTTCGGCGCCGAGTACCGCATCCGCGAGGGGATCACGGTCGGCGGCTATTACATGTACGGCTCGGAGGTCGGGCTGAACGTGGCGATCAGCGCCAACCCGCTGCGCCCGCTGATCCCGCCCGACTTCGGCACCGGCCCGCTGCCGGTCAACGCCCGCGCGGCGAATGCGCCGATGGGCGTCGGCTGGGCGACCAACCCGGCGGCGCGCGACCAGCTCGCCGTGGCGCTGGAGGAGATCCTGCGCGCCGAGGGCATGCGGCTCAACAGCTTCAGCGCCGATCCGGACGGCCGCGCGGTGGATGTCGCGATCACCAACCTGCGCTTCCAGAGCGACCCGAAGTCGCTGGGCCGCACGACGCGGGTGCTGGCGGCGGGGCTGCCGGCCTCGGTCGAGACCTTCCGCATCACCCTGGTGCAGGACGACGTGCGGACCTCGACGATCACCATCGACCGCTCGGACTTCGAGGCCGAGATCGACCGGCCGAACGCCGGCGAGCTGAGCTGGGAGAATGTCGGGATCGTCGGGGCCACCCCCTTCGCGCCGGCGGACAGCTGGGTTCCGGGCGCCTATCCCGACTTCGAATGGAGCATCGTGCCGGCGCCGTTCCTGACGCTGCTGACGCCGGGCGACCCGATCCGGATCGGGCTCAATCTCGACGCCGCGGGCACGGTCAATCTGATGCCGGGCCTGTCGGCGACGGCGGTGGTCAGCCAGCCGCTGCTGAACATCCCCAACGATCCCGGCCCGTCGGAATCGAACCTGCCGCCGGTGCGCAGCGACGCGCCGCGCTACTATGCCGATTATGATCCGAAGCTGCCGCAGCTGAGCCTCGACTATCTGTTCAAGATCAACCCGAGCACCTACGGCCGCGCCTCGGCCGGCCTGCTGGAGCGGATGTTCGGCGGCGTCGGCGCCGAGGTGCTGTGGAAGCCGGTGGACCAGAGCTGGGGCGTCGGCGCCAACGTCAACTGGGTGGCGCAGCGCGACTTCGACGATCCGTTCGGCTTCGGCTACTACAACTACGACGTGGTGACCGGCCATGCCTCGCTGTACTGGGACACCGGGTTCTACGACCTCGAGGCGCAGTTCGACGCCGGGCGCTATCTGGCCGGCGACTGGGGCGGCACGATGACGCTGACGCGGCGGTTCCCGAACGGCTGGGCGGTCGGCGGGTATTTCACCCTGACCGACGTCACCGAGGAGGACTTCGGCGAGGGCAGCTTCGACAAGGGCGTGTTCGTCGAGGTGCCGTTCCGCTGGACGGTGCCGTTCGAGACCCGGGCGAACAACTCGATCGCGCTGCAGTCGGTGTCGCGCGACGGCGGCGCCCAGCTCGACATCTCGAACCGGCTCTATCCGGTCGTCCGCAACCACGACCGCAACCGGCTGTCGCGCAACTGGGGGTCCTTCTGGCAATGAGACGTCGTCTGATCGCGGCGGCGCTGGGCCTGGCGCTGGCCGGCTGCTCGAACGGCCAGTTCAACCCGATCGTGGTCGCGGCGGTGGGCGAGATCCTGCCCGGCGAGCGCGGCGCCGAGCCCAAGGCGCCGCCGGTGCCGCTGACCCGGGCGGCGCTGACCCGCGCCGACGTGGCGGCGATCCAGGTGCGGCTGGTGGACGACCCGTCGCGGGCGCAGACGCTGCTGTTCGCGGCCAGCGACAACGGCGGCTATGTGACGTTCTCCTCGGCGCTGCGGCAGAACTTCACCCTGCGCGGGTCCTGGATCACCGGCACGCGCGGGATCGGCTGGGACCTGCTGTCGGCGGCGTCGAGCCGGCCGGACCCGCTGGTGACGCCGATGCCGGTCGGCTCCTGGCCGCGGCAGGTCGAGCGGACCTACGAGTTCAGCGCCTTCGCGCCGCAGGGGCGAATCGAGACCTTCACCTGCACCTACGAGTTCGGCGAGCGGCAGGAGATCGTCATCGTCGAGGATCGCCATGTCGGCGTGGTGGTCTCGGAGACCTGCGCCGGCGAATCGGGCAGCTTCGAGAACCTGCATCTGGCGGACGCGCAGACCGGCTTCGTCTGGCGCAGCCTGCAGTGGCTGGGGCCGCAGCAGGGGCTGGTCGAGCTGCGGATCGTGGTGCCCTACACCGGGCGGCGCAGCTAGGGCCTGCGGGGCC
>CAYTMB010000181.1:0-5351 GCA_964438465.1 uncultured Rhodovulum sp.
GACGTTGACGCGGCGCCGGGGGGCGCGGGCGCGGTTCGGGGCGACCGGGCGGAGCTTTCGGCGCGGGCCGGCGGCCCTGTCAGCGGCGGGGACGGTCGCCGTCCTGGCGCGAGCGGAGCCGGCGTTCGAGGGCGCGCAGCGCGAGCGAGAGGCCGACGGTCATCAGCAGGTAGAAGTAGGCCACCACGTTGTAGGTCTCGAAGAAGCGGAACGAGCCGGCGGCGTAGATCTTGCCGAGCTGGGTGATGTCGGCGACCCCGAGCACCGAGACGAGGGCGCTGTCCTTGATCAGCGCGATGAAGTCGTTGCCGAGCGGCGGCAGGATGGTGCGGATCGCCTGGGGCAGGACGACGAGGCGGAACCGCTGCAGGCCGGTGAGGCCGAGCGCCTTCGCCGCCTCGATCTGGCCGGGATCGACCGACTGGATGCCGGCGCGGAACACTTCGGCGATGAAGGCGGAATAGCCGATGGTCAGCGCCAGGATCGCCCGCCACAGCAGCGAGAGGTCGCGGGTCTGGATCGGGTCGAGCCCGAGCGGGATCGCGAGCGCGTTCCAGCCGGCGACCAGCGCCGGGGCGCCGACGAAGGCGATGTAGAACAGCAGCACCAGCATCGGGACGCCGCGCACGATCTCGATGTAGAAGCGCGCGACCTGGCGCAGGACCGCGAAGCGCGACAGCGCCGCGACGGCGAGGAGCAGGCCGAGCGCGGAGGCGAGCGCGAAGGCGGTGACGGTCACGAAGATGGTGACGCCGATCCCCTTGCGCAGGGTCGCCGCGATCTGGGCGTAGACCGCGTCGCTGGCGATGGTCCAGCCCAGCCAGCCGGCGAGCAGCGCCGCGGCGACCAGCCACCACGGGAAATCGCCGCCGCGGCGGGAGGGCGGCGGCATCGGCGGGGCGCTACTCGCCGAGCTTGTAGTCGAGGAACCACTTGGTGTTGAGCGCGTCGAGGGTTCCGTCGGCCTTCAGTTCGGCGATGGCGGCGTTCACCGGCGCGACGAGATCCGAGCCCTTGGGGAAGATGAAGCCGAAGTCCTCGGCCCCCATCGGCTCGCCGACGATCTTGAAGGCGTCGGGGTTGGCCGCGACATAGCCCCTGCCCGCGGTGCCGTCGGTCAGCACCAGGTCGACGTCGCCCGAGCGGAGCGCCTGCACCGAGGCGCCGAAGGTCTCGAACAGCTTGATCCGCGGGTTGGCCTCGTCGCCGTCGAGCAGGTCGTAGACCGCGACGTAGAACGGCGTGGTGCCGGCCTGGGCGCCGACAAGCAGGTCCTCGGGGCCGGCGATGAAGCTGGCCTCGTCGGCGAAGCGGTCCTCGTCGGCGCGCACCAGCATGAACATCTCGGAGCGCATGTAGGGGTCGGAGAAATCGACCATCGCCTTGCGGTCGTCGCGGATGGTGATGCCGGTCATGCCGATGTCGTACTGGCCCTCGGCGATCGCCGGGATCATCGCGTCCCAGGAGCTGTTCTGGTAGCTGACCGACAGGTTCAGCCGCTCGGCGATCTCGGCCATCGCGTCGTATTCCCAGCCGATCGGCTCGCCGGTTCCGGGGGCGACGAACTGCAGCGGCGGATAGGCGTTCTCGGTGACGACGACCACTTCGCGGCCGGCGAGGTCGGGCAGCTCGGCGGCGGCCGGGAGCGGCAGGAGGGCGAGGGCGGCGATCAGGATGCGGCGCATGGGGCTGGCCTTTGGCAGGGGCGAGGTCGGTGCGACAATGCGGCAGGGGCGCGTTGTGGGCAAGGGCGGCGAAACGAGCGGTCGGGTCCGGTGCGGACCCTTGTCGGAAAAGCGCGGCGTCGCACGCGTGCGACGAGGGTCATATGACTGATTTCATTACATTAAATTTCGGATCGCAACATCCTGTTAACCTGCGCGACGGTGACCGCGCGCCAATCCGCCGGGCCCGTGCGGCGGATTTGTTCGACGCGCCGACCCTGCCCCGCCGCGCGCGACGCGCAGCCTTGCCGCCGGTCGCGGGTCAACCGGATGGACAGGGTCCGAGGGCTCGGCTACTCAGATCCGGGAAATCAGGACGCGGCGCTGCGACGACGCGCGAGGGGGCGGAGATGACCCGGACGCTGCTGTGTTACGGCGACAGCAACACCCACGGCACGATGCCGATGGCGAAGCTGGAGGACATGGGGCGGTACGGGCGCGACCTGCGCTGGCCCGGCGTGCTGGCGGCCGAGCTGGGCGCCGGCTGGCAGGTGATCGAGGAAGGCCATCCGGGGCGCACGACGGTGCATCCCGACCCGGTCTCGGGGGTGCACAAGAACGGGATCGCGGTGCTGCCGGCCGTGCTGGAGAGCCACCGGCCGATCGACCTGGTGGTGCTGATGCTGGGCACCAACGACACGAAGGCGCGGTTCCAGGTTCCGCCGGTCGAGATCGCGGTCTCGATCGAGAAGCTGGTGCTGGCGATCCGGCAGAGCTTCTGCGGGCCGGAGGCCGGGGCGCCGGCGGTGCTGGTGGTCTGCCCGCCGCCGGTGCTGGAGGCGGGATGCCTCGCGGAGATCTTCGAGGGCGGCGCGGCGCGCTCGGCGCGGCTGGCCGGGTTCCTCGAGCCGATCGCGCGCCGGCAGGGCGCGGCCTTCCTCGACGCGGGCAAGGTGATCGCGTCGAGCCCGCTGGACGGGGTGCATTTCGACGCCGCCGAACATGGCAAGCTGGGCCGGGCGGTGGCCGGCGCGGTGCGCGCGATGGCGATTTAGGAGACCGACGGAATGCTGAAGGGGATCGATCCGCTGCTGAACGCCGACGTGCTCTGGGCGTTGCAGGCGATGGGGCACGGCGACGACCTGATCGTCGCGGACGCGAACTTTCCCGCCGATTCGGTGGCGCGGGCGACGACGCTGGGCCGGGTGCTGCGCATCGACGCGCCGGTGGCGCGCGCGGTGCGGGCGGTGCTGACGCTGTATCCGCTGGACGGCTTCGTCGAGGACGGCGCCGCGCGGATGGAGGTGATCGGCGATCCGCGGAAGGTGACGCCGGTGGCGGCCGAGGTGCAGGCCGAGATCGACGCCGCCGAGGGCAAGGCCTGGCCGATGGTCAGCCTCGAGCGGTTCGCCTTCTACGATCGCGCGAAGGCGGCCTATGCGGTGATCCAGACCAGCGAGCGGCGGTTCTACGGCTGTTTCGCGCTGCGCAAGGGCGTCGTCCCGCCCGAGGACTGAGCGAGGGAGTTTGGCCGTGGAGCAGAAACCTGTCGTGATCCTCGGCGTCTTCGTCGCCGACACCTCGTATCGCGCCGAGCGCCAGCCGCGGATGGGCGAGACCATCCTCGGGCAGAGCTTCGTGCTCGGCCCGGGCGGCAAGGGATCGAACCAGTCGGTGGCCGCGGCGCGGCTGGGCGCGGAGGTGCATTTCATCTCGCGGCTCGGCGCCGACGCCTTCGGCGACATGGCGCTGGCGGTCTGGGCCGAGGCGGGGGTGAAGCCCGCGGTGGTCCGCGATCCGGCGAGCTACACCGGCGCCGCCTATATCTTCATCGAGGCGGGCAGCGGCGACAACGCGATCATCATCGCGCCCGGCGCCGCCGCGGAGATCGGACCGGCCGACATCGACGCGCAGGCGGCGCTGATCCGCGGGGCGGGGGTGTTCGTCACCCAGCTGGAGCAGCCGCTGGCGGCGGCGGCGCGCGGGCTGCTGATCGCGCACAAGGCCGGGGTGACGACGATCCTGAACCCGGCGCCGGCGCAGCCGCTCGGCGACGAGATCCTGCGGCTGTGCGACTACCTGACCCCGAACGAGACCGAGGCCGAGGAGATCTCCGGCGTGGCGGTCGCCTCGGTCGAGGACGCGCGGCGGGCGGGCGACGCGCTGCTGGGGCGCGGGGTGGGCGCCGTCGTCGTCACGCTCGGCGCCAAGGGCGCGCTGTATCACGCGCCGGGGCGGTCCGAGCTGGTTCCCGTGGTCGGCGCCGGGCCGGTGGTCGAGACCACCGGCGCCGGGGACGCGTTCAACGGCGGCTTCGCGACCGGGCTGGCGCGGGGGATGGACCCGGTCGAGGCGGTGCGGTTCGGCTGCGCGGTGGCGGGCATTTCGGTGACGCGGGCGGGCGCGGCGCGCTCGATGCCGACGCTGGCCGAGGTCGAGGCGCTGCTGGCGCGGTGAGGGCGGGGTGATCCGGGCCTTCGTCGCGATCGCGCCGCCCGAGGAGGTGGCCTCGGCGCTGGTGGCGGCGCAGGCGGGCCTGCCCGCCGGGCGCGCGGTCGAGCGCGGCGCGCTGCACCTGACGCTGGCGTTCCTCGGCGAGCATCCCGAGCCGCTGGTCGAGGACGTGCATTACGCGCTGGCCGCGATCCGGCATCCGGTCTTCGCGCTGCGCCTCGCGGGGCTGGGGCTGCTCGGCGAGGGGCGCTCGCAGGTGCTGCACGCCGGGGTCGAGCCGGCGCCGGACCTGAGCCGGCTGCGCGAGAAGGTGGTGCAGGCGGCGCGCGACGCGGGGCTGGCGTTCGAGCGGCGGCGGTACCGGCCGCATGTCACGCTGGCGCGGTTCAACGCCGGGCTCGGCGGCGAGGAGGCCGAGCGGGTGCGGGCCTTCGTCGCGCGCGGCGCCGGGTTTCGCGCCGAGCCGTTCGAGGTCGGGGAATTCGTGCTGATGCGCTCGTATCTGGGGCGGGCGGGGCCGGTCTACGACACGCTGGCGGCCTATCCGCTGCAGCCGCGCGTTGCGGAGGGGCTTTCGGTCCTGTCCTGAGGCCGTCCCGCGTGGTATTGCAGGTGCGAAGGCGGGCGCGGGGTCCGCGGGAACGGGGGCGATCGCGGTGCAGAACCTGACCGAGGAGGGCCGGCGCGTGGTCGAGGACGCGGCGCGGCGGCACGGCGTGAGCGCGGAGACGGTCGCGGCGCTGCTGGCGGCGCTGGCGGCGGGCCATGGCGCGCAGGCGCAGTTCAACATCGCCGAGCTGGGCGGGATGGGCCAGTGGTCGCGCGGCGGCATGACCATGGTCGGGGACATGTTCAACAACGGGCTGAAGGCGCGGGTGGACGCGCTGTGCTCGGAGCTGTCGGGGCTGGTGGGCGGCGCCGGGATGTACGCGCCGGCGCAGTCGCAGTCGCAGGGATCGGGGGGCGTGAGCCTGTTCGTCGCCGGGCCGGGCGGCGGGTCCGGGTGGCCGGCGGAGCTGGGCCAGCCCTCGTCGACCGGGGCGCAGAACGACCTGCGCTATGCGGTGTTTCCGGGGACGCGGCGGCTGGCGATCGACCAGCGCGGGCGGGTGACGGTCTACGACACCGGCGAGCACCGGATCGGCGGCGTCTCGCAGCAGCAGAGCGGCGACCAGTCGCTGAGCTTCACCAGCCAGCACGGGCTGGTGCGCGTCGCGGATCTGCCGGTGGTGG